>JAFDJA010000165.1 GCA_019307745.1 Deltaproteobacteria bacterium
ATCCCTTCCTTTGATGTGAAAACCGCTGTGATATCGGGAACGCCTGTGTCATCAAAACCTTGAGGCCCATGGTCCGACACAATTAGTGAACTATCTGCTGCCACAGCAACACCCGAAAAAATAAAAATAGATGTAAGTATTACAAAAACTAGATGCTTCATGTCAATGCTCCTCCTTTAAGATAATAAAAAAATAAATTATTTATATGTTTTTAATATATGTTGAGTCTGTAGATCCTGTTCTGGCTGTTTTTACCTGCGACTCAAGCTACCCTGCCAAATAATCTACATCAGTTTCATAATAAATGATTTTAAAAAAGTCAATGTGATATAAGGCAATTACGGAGCCTAAAAAATGACCCGGAATATTCAATTTCAATATTGTCAGGAGGTACAACAAATTCCAAAAGTGATATCTCGTATATTTTCAATGCTTTAAGTGGAAAATTTCCAGAAGATCAAGAGCCTTTGTCATGAATAAGCGTGAAAAATAGCAATATTCCTAAGGAGAAGTAATTTTTTAGTAGGAAAGGGAAGGGCATCTTCAAATATTGCCAATTAAAAAAAATGCGTGAATATCGGAAAATTAAAATTGGGATGTCAATGTAAAAAAAGGGATTGAAGGTCCTCAGCATAGCTGTAGATCGTTTTGACAGCAGCATGATCCACAGAAAATTTTCACTCACTCTCATTTAAATGTCCCAAGGGATTTTATGATGCTTCATATGCCTTCATCAGTGTGAAACAGGTGCAATTTATATTCCGTTTCTCCTGGCCAGGATATTGACACAGCAGCTTCTTTTTAATAATCTTCCACATTGATGAAAAATTCAAAAAGAGGGGTAGAAAAAATGAAGGTACTTATAGTTGGTAGCGGCGGACGTGAACATGCGCTCGCATGGAAGGTGTCTCAGTCAAAAATTGCTGAAAAGGTGTTTGTTGCGCCTGGTAACGCGGGCACAGCCATAGAGGAGGGGCTGGAAAATGTCGATATCAAGGTGACTGATATTGATGCTCTTGCGGCATTTGCAAGAAAGGAACAGATCGGACTCACGATAATAGGGCCTGAAGCCCCTCTGGTGGAAGGTGTTGTTGAAGTTTTTAGAAAGGAAGGCCTCAGATGCTTTGGCCCCACAAAGGGGGCTTCCCAACTGGAAGGATCAAAGGCATTCACAAAGGATTTTCTGGCAAGATATAATATCCCATCTGCGGAGTACATGACTTTTACTGAAATTGGGTCGGCCAGGGAAAAAAAAAAAAAAAAAGGCGCCCCTATTGTGGTCAAGGCAGATGGCCTGGCCGCAGGAAAGGGAGTAATACTGGCCCAGACAGTGGGCGAGGCAATTAGTGCTGCCGAGTCCATGCTCTCCGAGAATATGTTTGGAGAGGCGGGTCATCGTGTAGTAGTTGAAGAGTTTCTAAGAGGGGAAGAGGCAAGCTTCATTGTTATGGTTGATGGCAAAAGCATCCTGCCCCTTGCTACATCACAGGACCATAAAGCTCGGGACAATGGTGATGTTGGTCCCAATACCGGAGGGATGGGCGCTTATTCTCCGGCCCTGGTCGTGACCCAGGATATGCACGACAGGGTTATGAAGGAAGTAATAGAGCCGACTGTTGCTGGTATGGCTTCTGAGGGTAATGAGTACACTGGTTTTCTGTATGCCGGACTCATGATTGAATCGGACGGTACTCCAAAAGTCCTGGAATATAACTGCCGCTTTGGTGATCCCGAGACCCAGCCTATTATCATGAGACTTCGGTCAGACCTGGTTGAACTCTGTCTCGCCGCTTTGGATAAGCGACTGGAACATTCTGAAATAGACTGGGATGAACGGGCCTGCCTTGGTGTGGTAATGGCAGCTGGCGGATACCCTGAAAGTTATTCCAAAGGGGATGAGATATCAGGGCTTCCGGATAACGAACAGGAGGATACGAAGATCTTTCATGCCGGCACTGAACTAAGAGATGGTAAAGTCGTTACAAGCGGCGGGCGTGTACTTTGTGCTACTGCCCTGGGGAGTACAGTTAGCGAGGCCCGGGAAAAGGCATATGAACTTGCAAAACAGATCAGCTGGAACAACGCATACTACAGAACAGACATAGGATATCGTGCAGTGAAAAGGGAGCAGGAAGTTGGAAGCTAGAGGTTGTAAAGCTTTGTTGTTAAGATGGGGTTTGATCTTTTATAAAATATGGCTCATCATATAAATGAATGAAAACAATTAGGGATTAGGCTGTGTCCTGATTATTTACTCTTTTTGTCAAACTTTTTTGCGCGGATTCTGAGATATTTTTGTCTGTTATATGACCAGCTTAAATGGTATATAGAGGCCCAAAGGAGAATATAATGAATAAAATCAAGGTCGGACTTATAGGTGCAGGAGGGTATGGAGGATGTGGCGCGATTGAGCTGCTTTGGGGACATCCTGACGCAGAGGTCACTGCACTTATCGACAAGCAGGATGTTGGCAGGCCAATCAGCGATATATATCCTCACCTTAAGGGGTTTTGTGATCTTCCCTTGATTGATCCTGATGACCCGGGCTGCCCTGATAACTTTGATGTGGTGTTCTGCGCTACTCCTGACGGAGTAGGGCAGAACATCGTCCGATCCTGGCTTGACAAGGGAGCCAAAGTTGTGGATTACAGCGGTGATTTCCGTTTTAATGACCCTGAAACATATATTGGGTATGCTAAACGCATCGGAAGAGATAAAGAACATGCATCTCCTGATCTGCTACCCAAATCTGTTTACGGCCTTGCAGAACTCCACAGGGATGAGATCTCAAAGACCAGCCTTGTGGGTAATCCGGGATGCTTTGCTGTGAGTTGTATTTTAGGAACTGCTCCGGCCCTGAATGGAGGCATTATAGAGCCGGGTTCTGTAATATGCGACGCAAAGACAGGGGTCTCAGGTGCGGGTAAAAATCCATCCCCGGCTTTTCATTATCCAGCCAGGTATGATGCTATTAATGCCTATAAGGTTTCCGGTCATCAGCATGTCTATGAGATCGAGCGTGAACTGGGTCTTGTTGCGGGAGAAGACGTTATAATTACCTTTACTCCCCATGTGGTGCCAATGTGCAGGGGCATACTCTCCACTATCTATGGTCAACTCAAGGATGGCAGGGGTATAAGGGATGTTATGGATGCATATTCTTCCATGTACGAAGGTTCGAATTTTATAAGGCTCTTTGGCCCGGACACCTCTTTGACAAGTGCATCTGTCCGGGGAAGCAACTTTTGCAACATCTCCTTGAATGTGGATGAGCGCACTGGAAAGATGATTGTCATCAGTATGATAGATAATCTGGTAAAGGGGCAGGCCGGCAGTGCCGTGCAGAACATGAATATCATGTTCGGCCTGGATGAGACTACAGGGCTCCGAAATCCTGGCAGATATCCTTAATAATTAATTTTTTTCTTAAAGAACAATAGATGTTTAACTTTTAACTTTATTTGTAATAAAAGGAACATACAGATGAATAAATATAATCTTATTGTCTTTCTGACAGGCATTTTTATTGTTTCAGTAGTTTGTAATATAAATGGGGCAGGCTCATCTGATACTCCGGTGTCTGGTAGTCAACAATTCTATAATGATGCCTGGGAAAAAGGTGGTCATTCCAACGATGATCTTCCCAATAAGATAAACAGGAAGGCCCTTACTGAAGTGAATCACAGGGGGTGCCTTGTCTGCCATGCTGAGCAGAGGTTTGTTGAATGGGCAAAAATGGATTTTGCCACCTTTAATCTGAATTCTTCATCCTTTTCCGCCCTCCCGGAAGGAAAGGGTAAGGCGGTTACATGTAACACATGTCATGAACTTGAATCAAATAAAACACCTACTCATAAAGATCCATTACTTCGGTTAAAGGGTGATAAGCCTTTTGAATTGATGAGCGGATTTAAGGTCAAGGAATATCTGGGAAGAGGTGCAATATGTATGCTCTGTCATAACAGCGCCCAGGGCGCCATCAGAGATTCCGCGGATACGATTTTGCGTTCCGCAAGGACCCCCCATATCCCTGCCCAGGGTGATGTATTTATGGGGGAAAATTTTTACTTTGTCGAAGAGAAGTATTCTACTTATCATATTGGATCAATTGACAATACCTGTACTGTCTGCCACATGGGGTCAACATTACTGGGTACAAAACCTACAGATCATACATTTAAGGCAGATTTTCAGGTATGCCTTGACTGTCATGAAGGTGAGTTCGATCCTGAAACCGTGCAGAATGAGTTAGTTGCTGAAATTGATGTACTTAAAAAAAGCGTTGGCTCGGCAGTTGGTTCCTTTATCCAAATTGGACTCGACAACGGACAATTGAAACTTAAAAATGTCACTGAGACAGGGCGAGAGGACAGAGACATTACCTCTTTTCCTGGAGGTAAAGTATCAGACGTTGTCATCCGTTACTATCACGGTGCCAGGCAGGCGGTTAATCTGAAAATTGATGGGAAACCATATCTGACTACCCTTGACCAACTGGAATCTCAGGGAGTCAAGCTGATGAGTACAGCCCAGGGTCAGGTGATTGCAAAGGTGGGATGGAATGTCATTATGCTGGATCATGACAGGAGTGGTGGTATCCATAATCCATCCTTTGTTTATGATATGATTTATGCATCTTTGAAAAAATTGGAAGAAACAGATTTTTCTGTAATCACTCTGTTGAAAAAGTAAGCGGTTTATGTGCTAGTTCGGGTGAGTTGAAGTTAACCTGAAACCCACATATAGTGAACTGAAAGATAGACTTCACGAATTGGAAGCCCAGTTATTGTAACAGAAAGCGTATGAGAAAAAATTGCTTCGTATTAGCAGGAGAGTAAAGGAGGTAGAGCAGGTGGCCCATCTGGGGCACTGGGAGTGGAACCTGCTTGCTGATAGACTGCCTTTTGAGTGCCTTCAAATTTTATGAATTTCATGTTCTGATCTTATATTTGGATACAAGTCTGGACAGATAGGTCCTTTGGATATCCATTGTTTTTGCCGCATTGCTTTTGTTCCCTCGGGCATAGTCAAGGTTCTCCCTGATGAATTCTTTTTTGAATTTGTTTAAGGCATCTTTTAAGGTAAGTCCCAAATATCCATCCGTTTCAATTTTTTTGTACGCAGATAAGGGGGGGGCTTCAGGGACTATACTCTTGTCGTTTCTCATAACAACTGCTCGTTCTATAACATTTCTAAGCTCTCTTATATTTCCGGGCCAGTCATATTGGAGCATTCCTTTTATAGTTGTTTCAGACAGCGTCAACTCCATACCTATTTCCTGCTTAAAGATCTGAATAAAATGGTGAGTAAGCAGGGGAATGTCCTCTTTTCTTTCTCTTAAAGGGGGCATTTTTAGCTGAACCACATTTAGCCTATAGTAAAGATCTTCCCGGAATCTTCCGTCCTGTACCTCTCTACTTATATCTCTATTTGTGGCTGAAATGATTCGAACATCCACTGAAATAGGTGAAGTCCCTCCCACCCGATAGAAGACTCCCTCCTGCAGGACCCGCAGCAGTTTTACCTGCATGCTGGGTGACATTTCTCCTATCTCATCAAGAAATATGGTGCCGGTGTCTGCCATTTCAAATTTGCCGATTTTTTTTGATGAAGCACCAGTAAATGCACCCTTTTCATGGCCAAACAACTCTGTCTCAAGAAGGTTTTCCGGCAATGCCGCACAGTTGATAACTATTAATGGAGAAGAGTTTCTGGGGCCTGCCTGATGAATCAACCTTGCCAAAAGCTCCTTGCCTGTGCCGCTCTCACCAAGGATAAGGGTGCTGGTCCTGGAGTTTGCCACCTTATAGGCATCCGACAGCACCTTCATGAGACACCTGCTTTCACCAATTATCCGGTATTTGTCATCACGCTCTTTCTTAAGATCACGGTTCTCTTTTTTGAACTGGTCGATTTGCCTGGCATATCTAATGGCCATTGCTGCCAGGTCAGCAAAGCCTGTTAATGTCTTCATGTCACTTTGTTTTATTGGAGTTCCATCTTCCTTATCTATTATCTCTACAACACCCAATATTTTTCCATCTGATAACATGGGGACACAAGCTATGGATTTAGTATCAAAGCTGATAGTCTGGCTTATTCTCTTGTCCCACCTGGGTTCCTTACTCACATCAGATATAAGGAGAGGGTCCCCTGTTTGGGCAACATATCCTGCAATCCCCTCCCCGACATTTAGTTCAAACTGTTCCAGCTCCTCCTTTTTTACACCTGTAGC
>JAFDJA010000060.1 GCA_019307745.1 Deltaproteobacteria bacterium
GTTGGATAACCCTTTTAAAACATTTTATGGCCTCCCCATGTTCTTTTATCTTAAAATAACAAAATCCCATGAGGTTATATATATCTATTCGTTCATCATCATATTTCTCAGCCTTTTTAAGGAGATCAAGCGCCTTATTATATTGCCCAAGTTTTGTAAGACACTGGCCCATATAGGAATAAATACTCGGAATATCCTCATTCTTAGGGCCCAGATCCATGGCCGACTCGAGATATCTCAAGCCCTCTTTTGCCTCATCAAGTAAAAAGTAGCTGACCCCCAGATAAAATCTTATATAATATTTTCCGTGCATCTGTTTGTCCATCTGCTTTAACCTGGAGATGGCCCAATTGAGATCTCCGTTTTCAGCTATCAGCTTGGCAGTAAACATGCTCACACTTGTACATACGGCACGTTCTCTGAAATAGGCGCCAGGGACGATAGTATAAAAAGCGGGTATCTCCAGCTTTGAATGCATTGTATTTACTGTGATAACATCCATATTTTGCCTATCAAGGGCTGCTATACATCTCTCTACCTCTTCTTTTATATTATTGCTGGCAAGATTCGGAAGGCTTGAAATATCAATAGCGCTCCCTGTATTCATTACAAAATCCGCCTCTTCAGGGTTGCGGAATTTGGGTAGCCCGCTTGCCACATAATTTGTACGGGAATTAAAATCTCCAGCAAGCTGCGCCACCTCTGTCAGGGCACGGCTCAGTGCCTTCTGGGGATCAGGGGCAGTCCCTGCGGTCCACACTATCTCACTGTTTTTTGGAAAAGTGGAAGGGTCATATGCCAGGACTCCCACATTCGGGATTCCTGTATCAAGAGAAAAATCTGTAATGAAAAGCCTAATACCCTCCTTTTTATACTTCTCAATCATCTCGATACACAAAGGGTCTGTGATTGAATTGATATTTATAGCGCTGGTCTTAAGTCTTTCCCTGCTTATTTTAGATGAGGTATGCCTTTCAACAATTTCACATATCCCTTGAACAAGCGCCTCCTCAACACAGTTGCCAGCAGAGGGGCCATTAAATTCATTAATGGTATAAAACCAGTTAAAGGGAATAAGTACCTCTTCCTGGCGAGTAAGATTATAGGCCCATGTCCACTTTAATGGCAGCCTTGAAAAAAATTCTTCTGCTTGGTCAAGATCAGATGAATCATCATGCGCAGATTGGGCAATGTATTTGAATGGCAGGGCATGGTTCTTCAGGTTCCTGAACTCTTCTGTGAAAAAATTATCTTGATTCTTGCTGAAACTGAAAAAACTGAACCTTTCCGCCAGCTCCATAACAGCACTGGCCTCAGCCTGTTGTGGGGTCCCTCCCTTTCCCATCTGTTTTTTAGTCCCAATAGTATCTACTGCATCCCTGCCACATGTGCTGAAAAAGATCGGGATGTCAAGCCTTCCATTATCAATTCTTACAGTACTTTCAAGAATATCAAGATCCACCGACTTAAGCTTCTCTTTGAAACGTCTGACAGTCACCTCCGGGGGGAAGATCTTGTCCTGATCATGTGTGTACTGTTTATAGGCATCCTGTATTTTAACTTTATAACTCACACATCTTCTCCTTCATCTTTCAATACCCTGTTCAAACTTCCAGTCACATAACCTTCAAGATCCAGGGCAACATGGTCAAACCCTATTTTTCTGAATAATTTTACTATCCTCATTCTGAGGCTGTCTCCTGCAAATTTTTCTATATCTGAGGCAGACACCTCAATCCTTGCTACAGCTCCATGATGTCTTACCCTATACTGTCTGAAATTCATGTCAGAAAGAAACTGTTCTGCCTTGTCAATCATAATCAGCTTATCAGCAGTAACAGGAGATCCGTAGGGGATTCTTGATGCCAGACAAGCCATGGATTGCCTGTTCCATGAAGGAAGATTCATCTCTTTAGACAAAAAGCGTATCTCCTCCTTATTCAGCTCTGCATCCAGGAGGGGTGACAGAATTCCTTCCTCCTCAGCCGCCTTCATCCCTGGACGGTAATCACCCAGGTCATCCATATTGGCAGCCATTGCTATATGGGCAATTCTTTTTTCTTTTGCGACCTCTTTTAACGCATGACAGATATGTTTTTTACAATGATAACATCTGTCCGCGTTATTTGCTGCTACCTCTGGATGAGATATAATGTCTGATTCAATGCGGACATGCTTTATTTCCCTTTCCCTGGTAAACCTGAAAGCCTCTTCCAATTCACCAGAGGGATATATGGTTGAGACTGCTGTTGCAGCTGTCACTTTATCGCCCATAATTTTATGAGCCGCAGCCAGGAGAAAGGTACTGTCAACACCCCCTGAAAAAGCGACCAGCAGAGAAGTCATCTTGCTGAGATCCTTGATAAGTTTATCTAGTTTTAGTTGTACTGTATTTTCATCCATATCAAATACCGTTCTTTTATAAAGATAAAAAATAATAAAAAAGTTTAGCACAATGAAAAGAGATCCAGTATAACTCCATAGACTACGAATCATTATTTCAAAGCACTAAACCCTTACAACAAAATAAAATTACCACATTGTGGCATTGAAAACAAGGCAGGATATGAGCATCTATGATTCCCACCTAATTAGAAATAATTTACTATGTAAATCTACACAGCCTGAGGAGGAAAGAACGGGTGACAATATACCATGGCATTTTTTCTAACAAGAGAATTTTGTCCCCATTACATGGTCTGAACCCCTGTCCTACCTGTAAAACGGGAATAGTACACCCTCATTTTTCATTACAGGGAAGAAATCAATTTGGTAATTTCAAAAATTTGTATAAGCCCTATATACAATAGTCTTGACCATAATAATCCTTTAAGCACCCGCCAAACAAGGAAAAAATACAAAATAATTAATTTGAAACCTATTTTATGCTTGATCTTTCTCAAAGAATCCTTTATTGATTCTATTATATGAAAGTCATCTGTTTATATCTTAATCAAACTAGGAGGAAGAGGAAATGAATAAAGGTGATCTTATCAACGAAGTAGCAAAGATAGTGAGCACAAAGAAAGAGGCTCAGGCAGCGGTTGATTGCATTATCGCATCAATCACAAAGTCATTAAAGAAAAAACAGTCTGTTACCTTGGTAGGATTTGGCACATTCAAGGTAGACAAAAGAAAGGCCAGAAAGGGCCGAAATCCCCAGACAGGTGAAGCCATCAAGATCAAGGCCAAAAAGGTTCCCAAGTTTGTCGCTGGAAAGGCATTGAAAGAGGCTGTAAAATAAGTTTCCTTAAGAAATTGTTATCAAAAACCATCAGGAATCACCATCCTGATGGTTTTTTTTGCGAAAAATTTCGGGATTCTTGGGTAAATGTTTGTATAATAATTGTGATATATCATTGAGGAAAGAACATTACAGAATTGTCGAAACTTTTTGCATGCATCTAATAACCAAACTTTTGATCTAAATATGAACAAACCGTGTATAGAAAGTGGACTTATCCGATTCTACCCGTTTCAGCTGAACTGTATCTCTTTACTATTATGTGCACTCTTCTTTTTTCCCGCTAATTCACCTGCAAATGAGGTTGAAACAGAAGTCATAAATACACCTGGCGTGACCCTTGTCTTCGAACCTCACCTCCGGCCAGCAGCAGAGGAGGCAGTTAAGATGTATCCGGATATTAAAACCTCACTTGAAAAACTTCTCAGATGGGAAATCAATTTTAGACCTGTTATTATGATGATCAGCAACCATCATGATTTTCAGAAAATGACAGGAAATGAACTGATAGTGGCATTTGCGGCATCAGACCAAAATCTGATTGTTATTGATTATACAAAGATGCATACAGATCCATTTACCCTTGAAGCAACCATGAAACATGAGCTATGCCACCTGCTCCTCCATAATTATATAAAAAGAGAGAATCTCCCCAGATATCTTGATGAAGGAATCGCCCAATGGAGTAGCGGAGGGCTTGCGGATATTATCACTGGGAAATCAAATTCTGTCCTGGATGAAGCAGTTCTTTCTGATAGCTGTCTAGGCTTAAGGGTACTGACTGCAGACTTTCCTGGTGATAAAAGACATCTGATCCTGGCATATGAGGAGAGCAAAAGCTTTGTTGAGTATATAATCCGGGAATATCATCTGGAAGCTGTCCTGCTGATCCTCGAACAACTAAAGGGAGGGCAGGACATGGACCATGCTGTTCAGGCTTCTCTTTCCCTCTCTTTTGGTGAACTTGAAAAAGGGTGGTATACAGATATTAAAAATAGGATCACATGGTTAACCTTTTTATTAAACAATCTTTATGAGATACTTTTTTTTATCTCATCACTCTTGTTGTGTCTTGCATATGTCAAGGCGGTTCTAAAAAAAAGGGCGTATGAAAAAGAGACAGAGGATGAAGGGAATATGTTTCATTAAACTCGTACTGTTAATCAGTATTATCCAAAACATCGGAGGTCTTTAATGATCGATTCATACTCATTCGGTAATATGGTTATTGACGGCATAAGATACTCCTCTGATCTTATTATCTTCCCTGATGGACAAGTAACAGATTCCTGGTGGAGGAAAAAAGGCCACATCTTAACACTAGAAGATATATCCGCCCTTATCGCCTCTGCCCCTGAAATAATTGTCGCTGGCACAGGAGCCAGCGGGCTGATGAGACCTGCCCAGGGGCTTGAAAAAATACTTTCAGAAAAAAAGATCAGGCTTCTTACTGCACCAAGCGCAGAGGCTGTTGAGATCTATAATTTGCTTTCAATTAAACACAGGGTCGGTGCGGGATTCCATTTGACCTGTTGACTCTGAGGATTAAATAATATGAGGCTATACTTTGAAGATAAAGGCATCGCCTTCCTCTCTCTCCCCCTTACCGTGCTATAATCCTGTTATCCTGACTATTAAAAGGGTTATATGGTCATATTTGGAGATAGCTTCAATGATCAAAAAAATTTTCAATCACAACATAAATAAGCCAAGTTCCAAGTCATCTGATTTTTTTCAAAAAATTGGTTTTAACCACACCAAATAGAGAAAATCCTGTTTTATCCATTCCAAACAGTGAGATGCCTAATTTCAGGTAAAGATTTTCAATCCTTATGCCGATCATAATTGATGGTGAACATTGAAATAATTCAAAGGTCTAGGTTCAATATACGAATCTTGTACTTACCCCATGGCTTGATAACGAGCCGCTTCAAGCCACATAAGGCAATTGATGAAAGATTCAGGCAGCGACACAGGTCAAAAAGATAAAGAACAGTTTAAAAACCTGACCAGGACTCACTATTCCCTATTAAATAAAGGAAAGATATGACACCCCATGAAAAGATAGGCCGCTTCAAGGTTATCAGGGAGCTGGGCAGGGGTTCACAGGGAGTTGTTTATCTCGCCTCAGACCCCCACCTGGAAAGGCAGGTTGCCATCAAGACACTTCATGCTCCTTTTTCTCAGAATAACACAAGGCAGAAACGCCTTATGAAAGAGGCGCGTACTGTAAGCAAACTTCAGCACCCCAACATAATCCCGCTCTTTGAGGCAGATGAACATAATGGCAGAATGTATCTGGTCTTTGAATTTGTCAAGGGAATCGCCCTAAGGGATCTGATCCATCAGGAGGGAGCTTTTGTTGTCCATCGCGCTGTCACATTCATGATGCAAATCCTGGATGGAATATCCGAGGCTCATAAGCAGGGAGTTATACACCGCGACCTGAGCCCATCCAATATACTAATAGATTCGAATACAATGCCCAGAATAATGGACTTTGGAATCTCAGTTATTGCCGGATCTGGCAAAACTCAGGAAAAGGAAATTGCAGGTACTCCCTACTACATGTCACCGGAACATTTTTCGAAAAAACCACTTTCTGCCCGCTCAGATATCTTTTCTCTTGGCCTGATATTCTATGAAATGGTTACAGGCAAACCATCTATTACGGCGGAAAATGATTTTGCCGTAATGTACAAGATTGCAAATGATAAGATCGATCCTCCATCCCTCAAAAATGAGATTATTGACAAAAAACTTGATATGATAATCCTCAAGGCCCTTGAAAAGGATGAGAGCAGGCGCTATTCCAATGCATCTGAAATGAGGACAGAGCTGAAGGCCTATCTGGAGGATCACAGGGACGCCAATCAAGAGGAGTCGGATTCTACTGAACAGCACAGCACCCTGGACTTCCTGTTACGAAAGATCCGATATAATAGCGATTTTCCTACTTTTTCCCGCAATATTATGGAGATTAACAAAAAGGCGTCGGTCTCAGGAATGAACTATTCTTCAGCATCCGAGCTGGCAAATACTGTTCTTAAGGACTACTCACTTACCAATAAACTCCTCAAACTGGTTAATTCCGCATTTTATGGGCAGTTTGCGGGAAAAATAACTACGATCTCACGTGCAGTTGTTGTCCTTGGATTTGAGCAGGTAAGAATGGCCGCTTCCAGCCTTATGCTTTTTGATCAACTAAAGAACAAAGGACAAAAGGAAGAACTTAAAGAGGCAGCAGTCGGTTCATTCATGAGCGGAATGATATCAAAGGACCTTGCTGATAGATTAAGGATAAATGATAATGAAGAGGTGTTTATCTGCTCAATGCTCTACAATCTTGGCAGATACCTTGTATTATTCTATTTCGGAGAGGAGCATAAGCAGATCAAAAAACTGATGGCCCAGAAGGGCATAAACGAGCAGGCTGCGGCCAAGGCAATCCTTGGGATATCCTATGAAGATCTGGGTATGGGAATTGCAAAATCCTGGAAATTCCCTGACAAAATCATCAGGAGCATGAAACGCCTTCCCAAGGGGAAAATCGATGCCCCAAAGTCTGAAGAGGAGATGATCAATAATCTTGCTGGTTTTTCTAACGACCTTTGTAGCATTATTCATAATAATGATGAGGAGGGAAGTGGGCAGGCACTTAATGGACTGCTAAAACGCTTTGAAAAAAGCATCCCCGTGTCGGCTAAAAACATCTCTAAATTGCTGGACTCAGCAATGGAAAAGGTGGATGAATATTCTGAGATCTTCAATGTGAATTTTAAAAAGAGCAACTTTTTTAAAGAGGTGAAATCCCTTAATCTCGATGAAGATCAAAGGATACAAGAGAAAATAGAAGAAGATGATACTATCGAATATGTCCAGGAAATGACCCCGGAAAAATTTGAGGATGTTGAAATACATGAAGTCTCTCCCGATCCGGATGACACCGTTAGTACGCAGAGTATCCTTATTCACGGAATTCAGGATATAACAAACACACTTCTAGAGGAGTTTGCACTGAATGATGTGCTCACAATGATCCTTGAGACCATGTACAGAGGATTCCGCTTTAAGCGTGTCCTTTTTTGCATAGCAAACAGTAAGACAAGTGAGGTTAGCGCCAGATTTGGATTTGGGAAAGATGTGGACAGAATGATTACAGAGTTTCATTTTAAAATTTCAAATGAGCCCAATGTCTTTAATTTTGCCATGCTGCAGGGCAAAGATGTGGGCATTGATAATGCCAAAGACATGAAATTCAAGAAAAGGATACCTGCCTGGTATTTTAGATCTGTGTCTGCATCCGCTTTTGTACTCTATCCTGTTGTAGTCAATAAAAAGGCCATCGGTCTTATTTATGCTGATAAAGCCAGGACAGGCAAGGTCATTAAAACAAGCCATATCAACTTCATGAAGACTCTCTGTAACCAGGCAGTCCTTGCCATCAAGCAGATGAGATAGCACCTGATTATTCTTCAAAGATACCTACACACCAAGCAAAGCTCAACACTAATCAGTGAACTGCCAATTCTTTGCTTGATTATCCCTGTTGTTTGGTTATATAGATTATACCTGCCTATAAATAAGACCACAGAGTTTTCTGTCAATAAACGGGAACTTTCTGGAGGAGAATAAGATAAACAGATTAAGTATATGGAGGTATATACATGAAAAAGATAAAAAGGGCGGTCATAAGCGTGACAGATAAGAGCGGTGTAGTTGAGTTCGCAAAATCACTTTCTGAGTTAGGAGTTCAGATATTATCCACTGGAGGAACCGCAAAAGCCATTCGGGAGGGGGGCATACCGGTTATTGATATTGCGGAATATACAGGGTTCCCGGAAATGTTGGACGGTAGGGTTAAGACCCTTCACCCAAAGGTACATGGTGGTCTTCTGGGGATGCGAGACAACCCGGAACACGTAAAAATGATGGAAGAACATGGGATAAAAGATATTGATCTGCTGGTTGTGAATCTCTACCAGTTTGAAAAGACAGTAGCAAAGGAGGGAGTTACACTGGAAGAGGCCATTGAAAATATCGATATTGGAGGACCTGCCATGTTAAGATCCTCGGCCAAAAACTTCAGGGATGTAACTGTGGTTATAGAGCCATCTGATTATGAAACAGTGCTGAATGAAATGAAGTCAAATAATGGGGCTACATCATTGAAAACACGATTTAGCCTGGCCAAAAAGGTCTTCAATCTCACCCATCAGTATGACGGGGCTATCAGCCAATACCTGGAAAAAATGGAGATCTAGTATCCTGGTTAATATTTTGTAATTTTATTCCTGAACTTATTTCTGGAATAGATACAGTATGCATGGTCATTGATATCAAATCATACCTGTTTACTATTCAGGAGCAACGAGGTTGGAATACCAGTCCTGATGAAAAACTTTTGACAGGATATGTTAAAAAAAAATATATTACGATGTTTGCCTCTTAAAACACTTCTTACAACGAAGAGGCATATCCACCAGCCCCTTTTTCTTTGTCTGGATATTCCTAAATCTTGAGTATTCTTTACTGTACCATACCCTGCTCAGGTTGCTTCTCTGTAGATTGCCAAATGAAATAAACTCATCCAGGTCAGAGCCATTGGTAAGGACAGGATTGTTAAAGACGCATGGGAGGATCTGGCCTTCAATATTTACTACAGATGCGTGGTTGATATTTTCACTGCATACCATGCAATCTTTTTCCAGAAAAGGGCGGGGATACTCGAACACAATATTTCGCTTGATTGCTTCCTCCTTGATTTCCTCAAGGGTCTTGGCGTATTCATCTTCATGTTCTTTATCAAAAAAAATTGCCTCTGGATACAGATCAGGTTTTAGAATCAGGGATAGATGGCTTGCAACGACCTGGTCCGCACCAAGTCCATTCGCAAGGGGAATAATGTCTTTGAGTTCATGGAAGTTGGATCTTAGAATTATATAGGCGATATGAATGGAAGGATTTGTGCTATTTTTTGCTTCTTTTAGACGTGAAAACTGTTTAAGGTTTCTTATAATAGTGTCAAAATCAGCAGACACACGAATTCTGTTATGTGTCTTTTGGGTCGTACCGGCAAGGCTGATACCAAGCATATCCAGCCCAAGATCTATAATTTTTGAAGCAATTTCTTCGGTGAGCAGCATACCGCTTGTGGTAAACCCAACCTTTTTCCCCTTCTCTTTACAGATCCTGATCATCTCAAAAAGTCTAGGATTAAGCAGGGGCTCACCCCATCCCTGCAGATAAATAAGTTCAGTATTATTAATAAACGGGATCAATCGGTTGAATAGCCCCATGGGCATGTGTCTGCTGTTCCATTGATCTGAAAGAAGTGTGCGGGGGCAGTATATGCATCCCGCATTGCAGTAGGTCGTTACCTCTACCTGAAGCCAGTCAAGAGAAGGAGAGTTTATTCTGTCCAGAATATTCCTGAGCCAATCAGACATATTATGTGCTCTCATATCTCTATGATATTAGGATTTATGGCACCTGGTTTATACTTAATAAAAAAAACAGCCCCTTAGGGGCCGTTTTCTTGTTATGCATTTGTTTTAATCCTGGCTACCCTGTTTGACATGTTTGTCCTTAATAAAAAGGCAAATTGCGTTCATCAGACCACTCGTATAGGCTGACCAGTTTTTTCTTTTATACCCTGAACCTTCCCACCATTTCATTCAGCTTATTAGCCAGGTCACTTATATCTTTTGCGCTAATATTTATCTGGGAACTGCTTTCAGTCATGCTCCCTGCTGACAGATTGACATCAGAGATATCATTAGCTATTTCACCTGTAAAAGCAGTACTTTGAGCCACGTTCTGGTTTATTGTCTGCAGTCCTTCTGATGCCTGAGACACATTAATGGCGATCTCCTTTGTTGTCACTGATTGCTCTTCCACAGCAGTGGCGATTGTTATAACTATATTATTTACATCATCTATAACCTTTGAAATCTG
This sequence comes from Deltaproteobacteria bacterium, assembly GCA_019307745.1. Classification (GTDB taxonomy): domain Bacteria; phylum Desulfobacterota; class DSM-4660; order Desulfatiglandales; family HGW-15; genus JAFDJA01. The sequence goes on from JAFDJA010000060.1 coordinate 10,202, forward strand.
CCCAATCTGACCAACAGTCCCGTCAGTAGAGCTCTGGATTCCTTCAATTTTGCCTTTGATCTCCTGAGTGGCTTCGGCCGTCTGCCTTGCCAGATCCTTAATCTCGTTAGCCACTACTGCAAAACCCCTACCCGATTCTCCTGCCCTGGCTGCTTCAATAGTCGCATTTAAGGCCAGGAGATTAGTTTGTTCAGAAATCTCAGTAATGGTCTCGGTTACTTTACTGATATCTCGTGCTGCTTTCCCCAAGTCTCCCACGCTGTCTGAGGCACTTTTGCTCTGGATGACTGCTTCTTCAGTTATAGTTCGTGCCTTTTCAGAATTCTGTGCGATTTCATTTGCGGTGGCATTCATTTCTTCAGTGGATGATGCTACCAGGTCCACATTAGTTGCTGCCTGTTCCATCGCTGCTGCGACAGAGTTCATATTGGAACTCATCTCCTTTGCTGATCCAGCTACGGTGTTGGTTTTTAAAGACATATTATCTGACTCGCTAGACATCTGATCAGAAATTTGGGAAAGCCCGCTGGCTGAGTTGCTTAAAGTTTGAGCGCTATGAACTATATCTTTTATCATGTTCTGGAGTGTGCCCAGAAAACGATTAAATATCTTTACTAATTCACCTACTTCATCGTCACTATTGCTGTCAAGCCTCATGGTAAGATCGCCTTCTCCTTCAGCAATGTCATAAAGGCCGGCTACTACACGATTGATGGGCTGAATAACAATTTTTCGCATGCTTATGAATAAGGCAAAAAACAGGACAATATCTATAATCAAAATTGCAATAGTTATACTTATAATAAATTCGTTAAGTGCCTTAGTCATAAACTCGGTTGTAATATATACTTTAACAATTCCCAGATTTTCTCCATTTTTCAAAATTTCTTTTGATGTAATGATATAATTTCCGGTTATTATCTCTGCGGTCTCAACCGGGAACCATTCTTTATCCCTCTTTACCCCATAAAGGATTTCCTCACTGTCAGTGTCTCTTATAAGGATTGCATATATTGCCTTGTCCATTAATTCAGTTTTTAAAGCCTCTTTAACGTATTCCTCATCAAAATTGTATAAGGGAGTTGCCAAACTCTGGGAAAGTTGAACAGCATTCATTTCAGCAGACAGCTTCAGGTCATTACTCAGGTTTAATTTTGTAGTGTAATAGTTAAATATAGCAAACATTGCCAAAATAACCGTTGTAAGAAAGATTAGTATTAAACTTATTTTTGACTGGATGTTTTTCAGTCGGATACTCTTAAATAGGCCGTTCATTTCATCCTCCTTTTAATAACATAGGTCTGACTGGATCGCATATTGTGCCATCGATTCTGCAATTATTATCCTTTGTTAATTTTTCTTATACAGCAACAATTATACCAAAGCAAACAGAAAGAGAAATCAGCAAATATCTCACATGCTCGCATTCAAATTAAAATTAATCCAGATAACTATATTACAAGTGGAAATGATATTTAAAGTAAGACCCGTGGGTTAATCTCTTACTATGGAACAGAAATAAATATTATTATATTGCCATGTTCAAGAATTTCAAACTTCTATCTAAAAACCTGGACTGCACAATTATCATTCAATATTATTTATCCATAAGGGGATTAGGTTGGTTATCGACAATTTATTGAAAATATTTAGCGGGATTTTCGGTTTTCCTTTTTTTCTCAAATTTTTTAATTTTCGTAAATCTCTAGGAAGATATTGATATTCTGTGGCCCAGCAAAACGAATTATTAACCACAGACAGGCCTAGTACCAAGTACGCGGGGAGGAATGTTATCATACATCCAGTTTTTCAGCCAATTGTGCAACCCCGCGACCCAGTTTTGTCTCGTCTCCCGAAACCTTCTCATCAAGTGCGCCTACACAGCCAACACCATAGTGCACAGTAGCTCTCATAGGGTTGCCTAAAATGATTATTCATATATCATCACGGCCTGTAAAATGGACATCAAAGTCGTCTCTTTTCCGCCGATGAAATCTCCTAAAGTTGTGAAAACAGCTCCTACCTTGCCTTCCATCTGTTTTATTTCACCTATAAAACAAGCAAAGACCTTCTTAAGTTCAGCGGCCATACCTCCGAAATAAACAGGAGTTCCTGCAATGATGCTGTCAGAGGGGAAAAATCCTCTTTTGTTACATTATCAGTGTCCTTGAGTAACGGGCTCACACCTGTAACAAATCCCACTCCCCAGGCTATCTTCCTGGCAAGTTTTTTTGTTATTGCAGCCTTTAGAAAAATAGAGAACAAATATCTATATATAAACCTACTTTGTGATGCCGCAGTGTTCAGGCAATCTCATCCGTGAGCACATCCCCATGAAAGTCGATCAGGCTGCAGTCATTTGAAAGGATAAAATCACAGGCAGATCTGCAGCGTGTAACAGCCTTAGAAATAAAGACCTGGGCCACCTTTTTTTTGCGCTGAGACTTGAGCGAGTCAATGCACAACAAGTAGCATATAATGACATCCGTTCCCATCTCCACAAGCCTCCTGGAATGAAACTCCTGATAGGTCTTGTCTTTTTTATCTTTAATGTGTGAAACCGCCTTTTCCAGATACTCTCGTAGCTCCTGTGCCTGTTTGAAAATATCCTCGATCGATGAAAAATTATGGCAACTTTCATAATCCTTGAGCCGGTTAAAAAGAACACCGGTGAGTACACCGCCAACCGATGCAAGGACCTGGAGCTGGGTTGTGCCTTCATAGATGTTTGTTATACGAACATCTCGGACATGACGCTCAATATTAAACTCCTTCATAAAGCCTGTTCCGCCATGGATCTGGAGCGCATCATAACAGACCTTGTTGCCCATCTCCGTGTTGTATCCCTTGACCATAGGAGTAAAAAGGGCAGCGTATTTTGTATAACGCTGCAAATCTTCCTTTAAATCAGACTTAAGCTCTGGATGCTTTTCTATATATTCCTCTAAGCCTTCCTTGATATCAACTATGCGTGATGCCTCATAAAGGAGTGTGCGGCCTCCCTCAACCGAGGTCTTCATGTCTACCAACATCTCATAAACTGCCATGATTTCACGGATCGGTTTTTTAAACTGGATGCGTTCAGCAGCGTATGTGTCAGCCTCGCGAAAGGCTGCCTCTGCAATTCCCAGGGCCTGAGCGGCAATCCCGAGACGTGCGCCGTTCATAAGGGACATGGTGTATTTGATAAGACCCATTTTACGCTTGCCTAAAAGCTCTGCCTCCGCATTATTAAACTGCAGTTCACAGGTGGGAGACCCGTGGATACCCATCTTGTTTTCTATGCGTCGAATGCGCATATTCTCATCTCTGTCATAAATAAAAAGAGAGATACCTCGGCCACCATTGATTCCTTTTTCCGAACGCGCCATGACCAGAGATATCTGTGCGCAGCCATTGGTAATAAAACGTTTTACGCCATTAAGTCGCCATTTACCATTACTGTTTTCACGGGCAGTGAGCTTGATAGACTGAAGGTCAGAGCCGGCATCCGGCTCTGTGAGGGCCATTGATCCGGTAACTTCACCGCTGGACAATCTGGGGAGATACCGACGTTTCTGATCCTCTGAACCAAACTTGCATATGGTATCACCAATATCCTGCAGTCCGAAAATATTCATTAGAGAGGCATCAGCACGTGATACCATTTCAACTGCCGCAGAAAAAATCACCTTGGGCATATTGAGCCCGTCATATTTACGCGGAAGGGTGAAACCCAACAGATCAGCCTTGGCTAGACGTTCAAGTTCCTCTACTGTTCCTTTTGCAAAATGTACAACCCCATCTTCCCACGTTGCGCCTTCCTCATCCACACTTGCTGCTCGCGGGGCAATAAAATCCCCAGCGATTTCACCTACAATATCAAGCACCCTGCGGTAGTTATCACCCGCATCATCCGCGTCCTTGGGTGCATCAGAGAAGGTGTCCTTATCAGCAAAATCATCTTCCTTGAGTCTTGCCACCCATGAAATGTCCATATTCTTCATATGAAAAATAATATCATTGTTATCCTGATAAAAATTCGACAAAATCAGCCTCCTACGCTTTTTTCTTATAAGCTGTAATTATCTTTGGAATCACATCATTGAGATCGCCCACAATCCCATAATGGGCAATTTCGAAAATTGGTGCCTCTGGATCGGAATTAATGGCTATGATGCGTTTTGACTCATCCATGCCTGCACGGTGCTGGATCTGACCTGAGATGCCACATGCTATATAGAGATTAGGGCGTACCGTTGTGCCTGTCTGACCTACCTGATGGTCATACGGAATGAGTCCAGCATCAACCGCCGCTCGTGAAGCTCCTACCTCGCCCCCTAGTACATTGGCAAGCTCTTTTACCAGTGACATGGACTCCGGAGTGGCCACACCCATACCTGCTGCCACGATCAGCTTTGCACCCTTTAGGTTGACTGCCTTTTCCTTGCGTACCACTTCAAGGATTTCTGTCATGAAATCAGTATCAGCAAGCTCACATGACTCTTCAACCACCCTGACTTTTCCGGAGCTGTCCGGCTCTGACATCTTCATTACACCCTCACGCACAGTGGCCATGCTTGGGCTTACTTCAGGAGATACAATAGTCGCTACAATATTGCCCCCAAATGCGGGACGAATCTGGAGCAGGATATTTTTCCAGGACCTGGCCTTATTGGTGTGTTCTCCAATCTTAAGGTCAGTGCAATCCGCGGTCAGGCCGCATTTCAGACTGGAGCTGACCCTTGGCGCAACAGCCCTACCCTTTATGGTCGCACCAAAGAGTACAATCTTAGGTTCATATTTTTTGATGATATTTACAATAGTCTTTGCATAAGGCACAGAGGTGAAGTGAGCAAGACGTGGGTCATCCACATAATAGGCCGTATCACATCCATAATGTCCAAGTATCGACAGCTCATCTTTCATTCCATGGCCAATAGCGATTGCCTCCACTGGCGCATCAAGCTTTTTTGCAAGATCTTTTGCCTTGCAGATCAGCTCCAGGCTAACATCTGCTATCTTTTTATCGTTTTGGTCAATAAAAACCATTACACTCTGCTTACTCATATTAAACCCCTATCCGATAATATGCTCTTCAACCAGCTCCTGAATAAGATTGCCTATTTCATCATCGCTGTTTTCCACCCGCCTTACATCATGGGCAGTTAATACTACACTCTCAACCTTTTTTACCCGGGTTGGGGATCCAGACATACCACATTTTTTGATATCCGCGTTAACAGTCTCTGCGTTCCACTCCTTGATATGAGTGCAGATAAAGTCAGAGCAGGGATACTGATAATCGTTGCCCGCCTCTTCAAATTGACTTACAAGATTTTTATAGGAAAGCAGGCGTTTTGCCTTTGGTCCGCGTGGCTCATTTGCCTCACCTGTAACGGTCAAAAGCACAGGATAATTACCGCGCACAATCTCATATCCGCCATCAATGGACCTTTTTACGGTTAGTGACTTATCTCCTGCCTCAATGATCTCCGTCACAAAGCTTATCTGATTTATGCCAAGCTTTTCAGCTACCTGTGGTCCGACCTGCGCAGTATCTCCATCAATAGCCTGTCGTCCACACAGGATAAGATCATACTGGCCTATCCTGTCAATAAGACATTTCAGGGCATATGATGTTGCCAGTGTATCTGATGCGGCAAATTTTCTGTCTGAAAGCAGAATAGCATCATCTGCACCTCGATTGAGACAGTCCTTTAATACGTTAATCGCATTTAGCGGACCCATGGTAGCAACCACTATGGTTCCACCGATTCGATCCTTGATCTTAAGCGCCTCTTCAAGAGCGTTCAAGTCTTCCGGATTAAAAATCGCCGGCAACACAGACCTGTTGACAGTCCCGTCTTCTTTCATGGCATCACCGGTTATATTCTTTGTATCTGGAACCTGCTTTACCAGTACAATCATCTTTAAACCCATAAGTTTAACCTCCAGACAATAAATGGCCGGTGCCCTCAACAACTATATTGAGATTTGAGACCGCCGGCATGCCCCTGTCAGGGGATAGTTTCTTAACTTACTTAACTTGGGGGTATTTATCAAACTTTATAGGGAATGTAAAGGACGGAAGCTTGGACAAAAACCCCTTGGTTTTATATTGTGAACCGTACTATAACCTAGATCATAATCTGGAGAGATTTTAAAATTTCTTCTGTAGATGGCTAATGCAGGGTTCAGTTATAATTCACCCCTGTGGTTGAAATCATTACATTTCCTTAATTTGGACGAAATCGAATATTTTGTCACTGGCTCAAAAATTTCCCATTGACATGGCTGCCACATTGTGGGATCTCAAAACCAAAATCTATAAAGTAAATAAAGGAGGATCATCTCCCAATTAGTTGATCGATGATCAGGGTTCAAGGGTTCAAGGATTCAAGGATTCTTTGCTCACTTCGTTCGACGCCGTCCCGCAAGCGGGTTCCCAGATACTAGGGGTCAAGTGAAAAGCACAATAATTACAACCAGGTGAACATATCGAAGCATTATGTTTTTCAAAACTTTATAAACTGCCTTTAGAGGGGATATAAGGTTGTTAAAGTGAAAAGGTAATTAGATTTTGTTTTTAATGAATTTTAATTTGCTGATAAAGCTTTTAAATCCAATAGGGCATGACCCTATTTATCTGCCAAAGTCGGCAGATAAAAAAAGTCTGTGTGTGTCTGTGTGGGTCTGTGGCTAATTATTCCTAGAACCCTAGAACCCTAGGACCCTAGGACCCTTGAACCCTTGAACCCTCTTCTCCAACTAAATTGGAGAAGAACCATAAAGGATAATTAGGACAAAGATTTGAAAAACAGCAATAAAAAAATAGCAGTTGGTATGAGTGGGGGGGTAGATTCCTCAGTAACCGCTGCCCTCCTTAAGGAGCAGGGATTTGATGTGATGGGTCTTACCATGGCAATATGGGATGGATCTGTACCGATAGGCGGCGCAGGAGGACACGCATGCTATGGCCCGGATGAAAAGGAGGATATTGAGTCTGCTGCTGCTATATGCAAACAGCTTGATATTCCATTCCATGTGATTAATCTGAAAGCTGAATTTAAGATGATTGTCCTACAGTATTTCAGAAAAGAATATCTGGCAGGGAGAACTCCTAACCCCTGCATAATGTGTAACCGTCACCTGAAGTTTGGTTTTCTAATTGAAAAGGCAAAAAAATCAGGAATAGAGTTTGATCTTTTTGCAACGGGCCACTACGCCAGGATAGAACAGAAGGACAACAGGTTTCACCTGAAAAGGGGGGCGTATCTCTCAAAAGATCAAACCTATTTCCTCTATGGCCTTTCACAGGAACAACTCGCCCGAACCCTGTTTCCTTTATGTGATTATTCAAAAAAGCAGACAAGAGAGATCGCCGGTTCTTTAGGTCTTAAGTCTGCTGATTCCCCAGAGAGTCAGGATTTTATTGCCGGAAACGACTATTCACAGCTTTTTACTCCTGATGAGATAACAGAGGGGGAAATTGTGGATGAGAATGGGACTCCCATTGGCAGACATAAGGGAATTATCCACTATACTGTGGGTCAGCGAAAGGGGCTTGGCATTGCAGCTCCTGCCCCCCTTTATGTGACAAAAATTGATGCATCCAATAACCGGATTGTGACTGGCGGGAAAGACAGCCTCCTTTCCAGACAATTTATTGTATCTGATCTCAATTGGATAGCTGTTGAGAATCTTGACAGACAGTGTAGAATAACGGTCAAGATCAGGCAAAATCATAAGGAGGTGGGCGCAGTGTTGATACCCGATGAAAGAGGAAGGGTAAAAGTAGTCTCTGATACTCCTCAGGCAGCAGTCACCTGTGGACAGTCAGCTGTTTTTTATTCAGGAGATACGGTCCTTGGCGGCGGCATCATTGAAAAAGTTGGCATATAAGTCCTGATCCCCTGATTTGAAAAAGGTTTGTATACATCACAAAGGCGACGATATGGAACTACAGGTAAACGGTAAAATTGAAACAGTACCAGATTGTATATCCCTGTTTGAGCTTATAAAAATTCGCGGTATCAAACAGATGGGGGCTATGGCGGTTGAACTCAATGGTAAAATGCTGAGCCGCGAAGATTTTGAGAACATCAACCTAAAGGAACATGATAAGCTTGAAATTTTATCTCTTATTGGGGGTGGATGATCTCCTATGAAATTGACTGAAAGACAAATCAAGAGATATAGCAGGCATATAGTGCTTGCAGGTATGGGTGAAAATGGTCAACAGAAGATATTAAAGTCAAAGGTTCTTGTGATTGGGGCTGGTGGTCTCGGCTCTCCTATACTTCTCTATCTTGCTGCCGCTGGTGTGGGCACAATTGGTGTTGCAGATGGAGATATAGTAGACCTTACAAACCTTCAGAGGCAAGTAATCCATTTTAGCGGTGATGTTGGCAGACAAAAAGTCAGATCTGCCAAAAAAAAGATAAGCGATATTAATCCCCAAGTTGATGTAATTACACACCTGGACTTTATTGATGAGGATAGCATCCTTGAGACAATTAAGGGCTACGATTTTATTATTGATGCCACAGATGGCTTTCCTGCCAAATTTTTGATCAACGATGCATGCGTAATCTCAGGCAAGCCATACTCGCATGCGGGTGCACTGGGATATAATGGGCAGACATTCACGGTAGTGCCAGGGGAAAGCGCCTGCCTCAGGTGTATATTCCCTGATGTCCCGCCTGCTGATCTTGTTTCCACTTGCAGCCTTGAAGGTGTGCTTAGCAGCCTTCCCGGAGTGATTGGCACTATTCAGGCCACAGAAACTCTGAAATACATCACAGGCGTAGGGAAACTCCTCATCAACCGAATTATGATATTTGATGCCCTTGATACGGAGTTCAGAAAAATGGTCATCAAAAAGAATCCCGATTGCCCTGTGTGTGGAAAAGAGCCTAGCATTATTTCTCTAAGAAATGATAATTGAAACAGAAGAAAAATGACTAATACCGCAAATAGAAAGACGTACTCCAGTATAGAAATGAACAAAACACAGATATTGATAGGTTTTGCGGCCCTCTTATTAGGAACCCTGGTATATATTATTGACCGTCCTCCCGGAGACACTTATTTTGTGAGTAACAGCAGTATCCCCATTAGTCTGCATTCCCGGCTTCCAAGCCTGTTCGGGGCAGTGGGCAATAGTCTGCCGGATTTTATCCACCCGTTTTCATTTATCCTGATTACAGCGGGGATACTTTCTTGCGGAAAAAGGGGTTGTATAATTACATCGCTGGCTTGGTTAGTGGTGGACTTAGGCTTTGAGTTCGGTCAGAAATACAAGGAATTCTCTTTGAGGTTCATCCCCGACTGGTTTGAAGGAATTCCCTTTTTGGAAAACAGTACTAACTATTTTAAACTTGGTACATTTGATATCCTGGATGTTTCGGCCATCATACTTGGCACGGTGCTCGCCTTCATTGTGCTGATCATTACAATTAAAAAGATGCCATGAAAAAAACCTGCTCCCTCTAATTCTGATCTTACTACAGATTTAATACTAAATCAGCGTCAAATAACAAATCCTGCACCATGCATTTTTTTGTATTTTTTAATGCTGAAAAATGCTTCAAACCACCTGTTTAGCAACTGTTTAACGTCATCTGCTACACTAATCTACCCTTTGGTGCTGCTTATTCAGATTGTTCTGTCTTCCCAACTGGCACAGAAAGGCCGTATCATTCCAATGTCCAGTAAAAACAAATAGTTGGCTATTAAAAACCGTCAAAAACCATTGAATTTTGTTCGATTTATTGACGTGGCACCCAACAAGTGGCCCGCCTGTTACAAAGAGAAACGGGCCATCACGCTGCAATAATTGGCGATTCCGTATTTTTACTTATATGGCACGGAAATTGAAATAGAGAGGATGAAAGAACTAATGGTCATAAAACCCTCAATATTGAAAAGAGAATAAAGAATGACTGGAAAATTCAAAGAAGGAACTCCACCTATAAAGAACAGAATTTATGCTGAACCCAAAATCCTGTCTTTTTCCATAAATGAAGAGATTTTCGGATCACAAATTCTGAAGATTAAGGAGATAGTTGACACTACCACGAATGTTGTTTTTACACATTATTTAAAGGAGCTTATAGAAAAACCCATTACCTTTATAATTCATGCAGTATGGGGGGGAATTGGTCGTGGTGAGTTGACCGCAAGCCAGGAAAAAATCAATAAAGATATAACATTGATGATATGCAATATCTGGGAACTCATGGAGTTTGAGAACATCACCGAGGCCCAGGGATTTGCAATAGAATATTTTATTCGCGGACTTGCTATTTCAAAAATTGCATATCTGATAGAGCTAAATAAAAACAGAATCGCCGATAAACCAGGCCAGAATGATGAATACTCCGACTTGATCAACAGCCTTGAAACAATCGGGAATGCTTGAAAATACAATCCTGGTATTCCCATCTTTTCCCCCCAGCCAAATCATAAATCCTGATCCATACTGACATTTTTCAGATATGGAAGTCCGGACCCGGGGACCCGGCTTCTTCAACTTAAGACTCATGCTCTCACATTCTCTGTGCTGGTTAACGGTGCCGCAATCTTCTACGATGGCAGAGGCTGTCCCTTATCCTCCAGGGCTTGAATATTCAATCACTTCCAGCATTGCCCTGTAAACTGACGGATTTCCAGCAATAATAGTCTCCTGATACGGGGAATAGGGACCCCCGGAAAAATCACCTGCTTGACCTCCGGCCTCCTGCAGTATCAGGCTGCCCGCTGCAGTGTCCCATGGCTTTAACCCCTGCTCCCAAAAACCATCCAACCTGCCTGCTGCCACATAACAGAGATCAATTGCTGCTGCCCCTGCCCTCCTGATACCCTGTGCCTTAACGATCATTCCCTGCAACAAAATAATAACATCCTTGGAATCCTCGTGGATGCTATATGGAAATCCGGTCCCCAGGAGAGCATCATTAAAAGATTTAATGTTTGACACGTAAATGGGCTTTCCGCTCAGGTAGGCCCCGTCGCCTCTAACAGCCTCAAAAAGTTCTCCCATAACAGGATTAAATACTATACCCAGGACCACCTTGTTTTTTACTTCCAGTGCTATGGATACACCAAAGAAAGGAAATCCATGGGCGAAATTTGTGGTACCGTCCAGGGGATCAATTATCCATACACGCTCAGGCCCATGCTTATCCTCACCTGCCTCTTCCGAAAGGATGCTGTCCTGGGGGAATTCATTGCGTATTATATCAATAACCGCCTCTTCCGATTGAATATCAGCCTCAGTAACAATATCAATCTCTCCTTTTTTACTGATATTTTCCACCCTTCCAAAAAGTGCCTTTAAAATCTTCCCGGCCTCATCGGCCGCCTTTCTTGCAACCTTTATCTCCCTTTCCCACATATCTGAAAATCTCCAATGAATGAATAAACAGGTTTTAAATCCGGATCATTTGCCGGCCATTTACCGGGCTTTAAGACGTTTCCCCCGCCATGGAAGTGCAAACTCTAATCTTTGATCCGGGATAAAAACTACTATCACGACTAAAACTCCTTGACAACCTAATGTTTCAATGGTAGGCAGGTACGTTTATTTAATAGCTCCTTGTTCCGTTTAGCTGAAAAATAATTTTATAAATTCTGACCCCTTCATTGCCGTTGTATTTAAGAGCTGAACAGGGTCGCCGCAGAGGGAAAAAGGTTGTAAACGGGACCAAATCTATTTAATGTCCGAAAGGAGAAAACAGTATGAGGCATTACGAAACCATTTATATCGTCAACCCTGAACTGAGTGATGATGATTACAGTAAGGAAATTGAAAAATTCAGCAGCCTTATTAAGAACCAGAAAGGTGTTATAATCAAGACTCAGGAATGGGGCAAACAAAAACTCGCATACCTGATCAATAAATTTGATCGGGGAACCTATGTCCTAGTGGAATACTGTGCTGATGCCGGAGTTTCAGCGGAACTTGAAAAAGGTCTTAAACTTGATGACAAGATCCTTAAGTATCAGACCGTAAAACTGGCAGACAAGGCAGATGTTGAAGAACTTGTGGCCAAGGAAAAGGAGAAAGAGGCCGCGATGAAAGCTGAAAAGGCCCCGGCCCCGGCCGAGGAGACAGCTGCCGCGACGAAAGCTGAAGAGGCCCCGGCCCCGGCCGAGGAGACAGCTGCCGCGATGAAAGCTGAAAAGGCCCCGGCCCCGGCTGAGGAGACAGCTGCCGCGACGAAAGCTGAAGAGGCCCCGGCTGAGGAGAAAGAGGCCGCGATGAAAGCTGAAGAGGCCCCGGCCCCGGCCGAGGAGACAGAAAAAAATGAGGAACCACAGGACGAAAACGTGGAAGCAAAAAGCGAGGTAAACGATGGCGTATCAGAATAACAACAGAAGAAGAGGGGCTAATACATATCACAGGAGAAAAGTCTGCAGATTCTGTGCAGACAGCAGTATTGTGATTGATTATAAGGACCCAAAGATGCTCAGATACTTCGTTTCTGAAAGGGGAAAAATAGTACCCAGAAGGATCTCCGGCAACTGTGCCAAACATCAAAGGGCCTTGACAGCAGCTATCAAAAGAGCTAGAAACATAGCCCTTCTGCCCTTTACAACAGCTACAATCAGATGAATAATTCCACATAAAAATGATTTAGCCTGGATAAAAAAATCCGGGTTGATTCTGAATCACTTACAACCAGACTTTATAATGGATGTGAGTCAATAATAA
>JAFDJA010000166.1 GCA_019307745.1 Deltaproteobacteria bacterium
AAGCTCATTGCTTAGTGTAATATATTCGTCAGTTACTTTCAGGAGATCCATCATGATTGTTCTGTGTTTGAATAGAGATTATGACAGTACCAGGGGATGGATAGAGAGTTTTACTGAAACTGCCTGGCTGCTTCATAAAATTCCAGCGCAGCCTTTTTCCAGGTAATGTTTTTGAGAAATTCTCCGGCAGCCCGGCCTTTTTGCCTACATGCCTCCTTGTCATTGTATGCGGTTTCTAGATGAGCTACAATTTCATCAATATCCGGTTCTACCCAGCCGTGATAACCTGATAGGTTTCCATGTCTGGGATTGACAGAGGAGTCTTTTTCAATAGCAAAGGCGTTATCCGGGTTGACTATGTCTGCATGTCCTGTCCTTATTGTAGCGATTGCCGGTTTTCCGCACGCCATATATTCCATTAATATCAGGTTTGTGCCGCCCTCACACCTGTTCGGGAAGAGACCCACATCACTATTCTTAAAGATACTGGACAGTTGATGAGGTGGTTTGATGGGCAGAGTAATCACTTTTTTGGGGTCTATGTCGTTGTTAATATAGAGCTGTTGATAACTTTTCTCCGGTTCCTTAGCATCAAAACTGAAATCGATCAGCCTGCTTTCTGCCATGGTGTTAATGCTGAATTCCCAGAAATTGGACCATGAATTAACTAGCAGGGCATCAGGATGTCTGTCTGAAAATATTTTAAATGCCTTTAGTACAATGTCCTGACCTTTTCTGAACTCAAATTTGCCGCCAGAGAAGATAATAAAGCGGTCCTTTAAAAGATTTTTTTCATTGTTTGCCGGGTTAAAGATCTGGGGATTGATCCCTTGAATTATAGTTGTCGTGTTATTTATACCTGCGGCGTTTAACCGGTTTTCACAGTATGAAGAACCAGCCGCGATGAGATTGAGTTGATTTGCTGAATTTTTTTGTTCAGTGGTTAATGGGTTTCCAAGGTAGAAGGTGTATCCTATTACTATTTCAGATAAGACATCGTCCATTAAAAGGCTGAGGTCCAAATCGTTCATGATTCTTATTGATACACCCATGACTCGATTTTCATTTTTATCAAAGTTTGATGCATCAATGGAGTTTATTGGAAGGCGGCTTATAGCCGCATATTCCAGTTCATCTCCAATTGGTTCAGGCCTGATATCGGATGGTGTAATAATATTTATCTTATCAAGGTTTGAAAGTTCAAGGGCCAGGTTTTTACCGCAAATACCCCACCCGGAATTTTTCCATATTGGCATGAAAAGATTTATCATAGTTTACTCCTGGAAAAGTGTTGGTTTTAAGCGAAGTCAGGGGAGAAGGGCAGTATCAAAGATAGAGACTTAATTCGAAAAATTACTTTCTATATTCTTAATCCGTTGAGAGGGCAGCATTAACGTCAAGCTGTTTTTGTCCCATAGGGGCTCTGGAACATAGCCAGGGGTGTTTTAATCCCTGAGGCTTTTATGGAAGACACTAGCTATAACCGAGCTCTTTTAGGAGACTTTGCCCATTTAGCATGAAAATATCCACTGATTCTTTGTCAAAATGCTGCTCCCAGTCGCCAATAATGCCTTTTCTGAAAAAGGTGTTTTCGTCCTCTTCGCCGCGTTTTCTTCCTTTAGATAGTTTTTCAAAAGAGCCTGCCCATCGGCATCGTTCAGCTAGCTCAGGCGTTGAATTGACTTTGAGAAAATTTAACATCTTTTCTATTATTGGATCAGGGTTTTTGTGCAGGTCCTCATAGCGCAGTTCAAAATAGCGATCGGGAAATAATCTGCCAAAGGAACGGGCCTTTCGGACATCTGAAACCCATTGCTCAACACCGAATTGTACAAAACTCTTAAAGTCAGGCCAGCGTTTTTTTGAATCCGCCTTGTTTCTACGACGATTATTAAACCAGGCTGAGGCAATAACATCGCGACCGTCCCGGATGATATGGATGAATTTGGACCTTGGCAGTAAGGACGCGTGGATCTCCAGTTCCTTTATCAGGATCGGATTTTTTGAACCAATGCATTTTATACTGGGGCTCATTTTTATATTGCTGAACAGCAGCCCCACAATGGTCACAAAGAGGTATTGAAGATTTTCTTTGGAGAATACTGTATAATTGGATGTCCCTATTGCCTTATTGATCTCTTCTATATAGGTGTTGTAGTCATTGACTACTTTATTAAGCCCCTTAATGAGCTGATTGAAATTGCCTTCACCGCTGCATAGTATCTCAGGATGTCCATTCAGCAGGTATTGCAGCCAGGTCGTCCCTGACTTAGGTGTGCCCATGATAAAAAATAGATCAGAATGGATTATCCTGTTGACATCCTCCTGGGCGTTTTCATAGACAAAGGGGCTGTTCTGGGGTGTTTCTCCCGGAACGTGGGGTTTTGTTATTGATTGGAATTTTGCCAGATCATTTTTGATTAAATTGATATCATCCTGGGCAAGGCAGTGTCCGTATCCCATAAGGGCATTTTCCGCTTCACGCCAATTGTCTGTTGCAAAATAGTTAGAGATCAGATTGAATGCGGCGTTTGCGTTATCGCTGTCTTTTTTGAGAACTGCCTGGAACATGTCAATAGCTTCGTGATATCGTTTCAGCTCGTTTAGTGCCACCCCTTTATTATTCAGGGCTGAGAGATTGTCAGGGTTTTTTTCAAGAACATTCTCAAATATTACAAGGGCCTCCTCGATTTTACCTTCCTGAAAAAGCTGTTCGCCCTGATATATGTCTTGTAATTGATTGCTGTCCATAGTTTATATCCCTTTTGCTTGCGGCCTGTGATAAAGATTGGAGTGTGATTCACTTTTTTCGGTATAAATATGATTATGGTTTTTGCTGAAAAAACGCATAATAAGTGTCTGTTCCAGCCGGAATCTCAAAAGAGATATCAACTTCTTCAAGTAGGTGAAACCCAGCCCTTTTTATCAGGGCCGCCCACATACTTTTCCCCATGACACTGTAATGGTTTTTATTGATTTGATGCTGTGACACTTTATCTGGTGCTGGAACCTCAATGTATAGGTGCCCTTTTGAGCGGAGAACCCTGAACAACTCCGAAAGTGTGAAAAATGGAAAAATACTGTGCTCTATACAGTGTCTGCACCATATAAAATCAAACTCCTGGTCATCAAAATCCAGGAATGATTGGTCCATTTCATAGACGGTGTAACCTTTTTCTTTGCAAACAGATAGATCTTCCTGATTTAAGGTGATACCAATCGGGCTGTGTCCATTTGCCAGGAATATCTCCAGAGCTGGCCCCTGGCCACAGCCTACATCAAGTATTTTGCTGCCGGGCCTTAATTGAATTTTGTTGTTGACGTAATCGATCATTTTTTTTGTGATAGAAATGTGTGGCTCTAAAGGCGGCTCAGGATAAGTGCTGTTTTTTATTTTATTCAGGAAATTTTCAAATCTGTTTATATGTCCTCGACTCACCGTGTTGGATGTCTTATCTATTTGCTCTTTTAAAGATTGGATCTGCTGGTGCATCTCCAGGATACGACAACTATAGGTGTCAAGCAGGGTGCTGCTGTCAATAAATCCGTTTTTTTGTCTGTCAAACGGGGCATCAGGATGGGAATTGCAAAGAAGTGTCCTGATAACCGTCCCATTAGGTGTTGACTGGCGAAAGTATTGTTCAGGAATATTGAAGCCTGATTCTATAAAATCATCAACTGAATGGTTGCAGGTCCTTATATCAAGGATGTCAAACTTTCCATGGATCTTGATCAAATTTTTGAAGCTGGAAACCGTGAATAAGGAAAGATGACCTTTTGCCTGAAACCCAGTTCGCTCATGAATTTCAAGTTCATTAGGTATATCCACTAGTAAAAGGCCGTCCTTTTTTAAAATCCTGCTGAAAATATTAATGATATTAATAGGGTCCGGAATATGCTCCAGGACATGGGATATAGTGATAAGGTCAAAAAAATTGTTAAATCGGGATCCTTCAAGGTCTGATTCCTCCAGCAGGGTGAGATCTTTATCATTTGTCAGGAATCTCCTATAACGAGGATCAACCTCAGTGATATAAATTGATGAGGAATAATTTTTAAGAAGCTTTGCGAGCTCTCCATCTGCAGTCCCGTAATCAAGAACCCTTGAAAATGCCATATCATTAACGATTGAATTGAGATATTCAATCTGGGAGGCTGCCTGCTGGCAGGACTTCCCCTTTATCTCTTCCAGGTCATGGTCTGTAAGATTTTCTCTGTAAAAACGGGAATAGTACTCCTGGAGCGCTGATTCTGAAACATATTCAGTATGAACAAACCCACAGTCCTTGCATTCAAGGATCTTTGTGCCAAAAGATATGTTTATGCCCTTTTTTAATAATTTTGGAGAGCCACAGATAAGACAGACTATCGGATTATTTTTCGCTGCATTAAAGGTTGCCATTTGCTCAATTTTGTCAGCAATAATCCTAATGTCTTCGGGAGACATCAAATGCCCATATTTTTCCAAGGTCATTTCTGCATTAGCCCAATCCGTCATGGCTATGTAATTGGATATCAGGTTGTATATGGCATCGTTGTTAGAGGTATCAATCCTGATAACTTTCGTGAAGGATTCAATAGCCCCCTGGTAATCACCGAGCCTGTTCAGGGCTGCTCCCTTATTGTTCAATGCGGAGACATTATCAGGGTCTATCTTGAGTGCGGATTCGAAGGAATAAAGCGCCTCTTTGATTTTTCCTTTTAAGAAAAGCTCTTCACCGAGTTGTATCTGTTCAGAGATAATCTCTGATAATAATTCTTTGTTTGTTTTTTGTATTGAGGCCTCCACTATTGCTATTGCACCATGTTTTATTAACCAAATCAGATGAAAATCAATTTGATTGGCTGAGCCGTTTAACTGGCCAGATACTTCCTCCCTGAGATCTTTAACTGTTTTGTCTCCTTGAGCAAGCCTGTTCAGGATAAATTTTTCTAATTCCGGATTAAGGCATTTTGCAACATCCTGGTATCGGATTAGGTTAAATTCATTATTCAATACCTTATGGCCCACATCTGTAATCGTTATCCTATTATCGCCTGTGATTGTCTTGGATGGGTAGTGCGAAAAGGTTGTGGAAAAATCCCCTGTAAGCAATTTTTGCCCTGTATTTGAAACTGCGGATTTGGAAATTTCAGCCTCCTTTGAAAGTTCATCCCAGAACACCTCGTATGACCGAATAATATTTTTCCAGCGATATGTGTGACTGGCCTCAGCCCCGGCCCGGCCCATTTGATTTCTGAGGTCCTCGTTTTGATAAAGCGCCATCATTTTTTTTTCAAGCATGGGCAGGTCGATTGCAATTGTCTGGGAAAAATAGAGCCTGGTAACAGATGGATCTAATATCCCGATATTCCCCATAATAAATTCAGGTAGCTCTTCAGCCCAAAGGGTAGGGATAAGGAAACCTGTTTTCCCGTCTTTTACAAGCTCTCTGTAGCCGCTGAAGTCAGACGCGATTATTGGAAGGCCTGACGCCATGGCCTCGATAATATTTATGCCGAATGTCTCCTGAAAGTTGTCTACCATGGAAATGTAGAAATCCGCAGCCTTGTATAGTCTCAATTTTTCATCTGCCGGAAAGTTGGGGAAGAGAATGACCCTGTTTTCAAGATTTAGTTGGGAGATAATGGATTCCAGGAGCGATGTGTCTGCATCCTCAGCTCCTCCGGCAATAATCAGAATAAGATTGTCCATGCCCCCGTCCGAATACATCCTTGCAAGAAGTTCGAGAATAGGGGCCCAGTCGGCCTTTTTTCTCACAGAGAGTCTTCCCACAGAGAGGGCTACTACCATGTTTTGAGGTATGTTCAGGTGTTTTCTTGCCTCAGCCTTGTCAATGTCCATAAAAAAGGAATCGTCAATACCCAATGGGATCTGTTTTAATTTGATGTCAGGGATATTACAGAAACCTATATTTTTATTAAGGAGGTCAGCAGTGTGGGCAAGCCCCTTTTTAATCATTTTTTCTGCGCACATACTCGTGCAGATGATTCCATCAAAAGAGGTTAGTCCGGCGGTTATCAACTCCATAAAACGCAGATTCATATGTACAGAGTCAAGGGAGTGAGTAATCCCGGTAATGGGAAAAGGCCGACAGTCATATTGGTTTCTCATTGCAATGAGATAGGGCATGAAATAGGTGAAATCTCCCAAGTGGAAAATATCATGCCTTTCCGAAACCATAGATTCAGCAAG
>JAFDJA010000061.1 GCA_019307745.1 Deltaproteobacteria bacterium
ATGCTCACGCTCGACCACGGACAAATGATTGTATTGTTTTGGCATAGACACTTAGGATAACATTTTCCTTTCCGCTTTCCCAAGTGTTGCACTTCGCTATTGAACTCGCGAGTATTATATATGCAAAAACTATTCCCTTTCACAGATCATGTTAATTCAAAAAAACTGAGATACATTGTCCTTGCCTTCAATACAACCATCATATCACCCTTTTATCCTTTCACTCTCTCATTACATATAACCGGCATAAAACCAAATTTGTTAAAAGCTTCATGAATTAAGAGTATCATAGAAGTTAAGGCGTGATGTAATTACAGATTTAATCATTTAAAAAACAACCTGATTTATATGATTTATATATTATATCATAATAAAATGAACAGATATATTTAAGAGAATAACAAAACCTTTGTAAAAGGACTCTTTGATGTATAAATCAGTCAGACGAAACAACCTGAAAAATATTTTAAAAAAAATCTCCGAAAGATCCGGGAGATATAAGGATTAAAGGATTAAGACTTCTAGGGATGGAGGTGTAAAATATAAAATAAGGTTCCTCGCTGTTTGGTGGGGATAAAATCTCCCCAACATATTATAAAAAAACCAAATACAACCAATCACGATCCGCCGATAGCCCTGCCTCTAAACAGGACATGCAGTTATGCAATAAGAAAAAATTTCTCATACCTGGAATCCAGATCAGAAACAGCTACTTCAGAATACTCATCAGCAAACTCCTGCCACACAATGGAAAGGGTCTCCTCCAGAAAATCAGCCTCAACCTCCTCACTGCCCGGCAAATAGGAACTGAGGTCCCTGATAAAAACCTCTTTAAAACCTGGCATACTGTACGGGGGCGCTTTTTCATCTGCTGATCTGGACCTTTTGAAAAACTCTCTAACATTTGTCAAATCAAGGGGTTTGAAACCTGGTTCAAGTTTCAGCAACAAACGGGCCCAAAAACCGAACAGCATGGTGTAGAAGCTGAAAAACGGGTCATCCGCCCTTTCCAGATCCAGGGCGCGATTCGAGGTGAGGGCCTTGAGGAGCCTGTCAAGTACAATCATACAACTCAACGCGGTCTTATAATTTTCAATCTCACTTAATGTCTCAAACTCCCTGTATTCATCTTCCTCCTTCAGGGCGGAGTAATACAGGGGTCTATCTTGGATTATGCCTTTCAGAATCCCGCTCCATTCTTCTCCCCAGAAGTTATAAGACAGATCCTGACTTAAAAACCAGGCGTTTTCCAGCCACCTATCAGCCTCCCACCTTAGTTCCAGAGCGAGACCAAACCCCGCGCGGAACAGGGAGATAAGAGGATTATTCTTTATATATTGAACAGCAAGGCTGACATCCCCCCCTGAGAGTTTTTCCAAACCGGCATTCAGATATCCTGCCGCCTTGCGACAGGTCCTGACCAGTACCTGCTGATCATCAAATCTGATATTGTCTGCTGAAAATATCTGATTACACAGCCCGGCAAACTCCATCTGAATCCTGTCAATAAGCAGGGGGTCAGATATCCCGGACAAAGACATGGAAAGCAGATTACTGCTCCTGGCATGAAGGAAAGGTGTAACAGGGACAAGGGCGGAATCCTCCCCGTCCGGCAAATAAAGCTTGTATTCGGACCTGTCAGGTTTCAGCTTATCAACCTTCTGATAGGCATAAACGCCCAAGGCCTCATAAAACGGGAGATATCCATCTTCAGCAAGACGGACAGTCTGCATCCTGTACATCTCCTCTTCTATCTCTGAAGGGATAACCCCTGCCATCCCGAGAAGCAGGGCCTGAAAATGGAGATGATCATTAGCCATCATGGTTTTCAGGACTTGTTCTATCTCCTGTTCATGCTCCTTATCCATGATTCGAATATAGTAGATGCCGTCAAGGGTGAAAAAATCATTACTGAAGGTCTTAGAATTATCTTCGTCCTGCTGCTCCACCTGTATTTTATTAAAAAAATAAAGATGGGCTGTGAGATTTCCGTCTTCACTGAAAAGCCACTTTACCAGACGCGCGGGATCTGCCTTATACAGCCTGCAGAGCCACTCAGTGGCATGATCCGTATCAAATCTGTCCTTTTGCCATAGCTCCATATCCATAATGTGTTGCCATTGCTCTGATGATGCCAGTTTCAGGAGGGGCAGAGAATCATCCTCTCCTATCTTCTTCACCAGCCAGAAAAAATCAACACGTGTCATATTCCATACAACCTGTAGGGCATTCTCCTGATCAAGTATCATATTAAGAGCATCACTCCCTGAGAGTTGAAACGCCTTCTGCACTATTCCCCTGCTGACAGGCATTAAGGTGCTGTCTTCAGATTTTTTTTTGATATTCCCGGTATTTTGATCTAACAATTTTCCCTCTTTTCCTGTAAAAGTATAACCTGAAATTTGCAAGCATCGAGCTTACTGGACCTGGGAACCCGCTATAAAGTAGTGGGCCTGCGCACAGCGAAGCTCGTGCAAAGAAGATACAAGGCATCAAGCGTGAAGCTGTACTTGTCTGCCACAAACGCTTAATAGCGGAGTGGATTTGGTGAAATCGATGCTCCCAAGGTGTAAAAAGTTTTTAAAAGGTAGATATTATTTTGCAATATACAATAGGGTACCTGCTATATCCAAATAAATTGCAGTGTAACCACTTAAATATATGATTTATTATAATACCCTCCAAAATCGTTTATTCAAGATTCAGGGATAAACATTCCGGCCCGAAAAGTATGCCCGTATTTTACTAAATGAGCAGTTGGCTCACTGCCGGCATGGACTTCAGGATTGTATTGTTTGTGATAATTTCCAATGTGTCAAGGACAAGATGAATCTCACGGCCGCCCCTCATCATCCTTGACTTTCAATGTCCAATAAATGTATGTTATAACACAAAAAAATCAATGGAGATAGCCGTGTTTGATCTGATTACAAAGGGAGGGGTCGTCATGTACCCCATCATCATCTGCTCCATAATAGCACTCGCTATTTTTCTTGAACGGCTGTGGCTATTAAGACGCAAGCGCATTATACCCGCTGAGTTCATACATAGTGTTGAAAAACAAATCAGGAATCACAGGCTGCGGGAGGCAGTTGACCTCTGTCAGAAAAACAGTTCCTCCATTGCTAAAATCTTTCTGGCAGGGCTGAAGAGCAGCGGCAGGGGAATGTGGCTGGTGAAAGAGGCTATTGAGGAAAGGGGTGGCCGTGAAGGAGTTATCCTGGAAAAACATGTAGGCATCCTATCCACAATCGCAAACCTGACACCCCTTTTGGGATTGCTCGGGACCGTTTCCGGCATGATCAGGACCTTTAACGCCATCTCTATTGAAGGCAGCGGGAATCCCACGCTGCTTGCCGGGGGGATTGAGTCTGCTCTGATTTCAACCGCCGCGGGCCTCAGCGTTGCCATTCCCGTACTTGTCTGCTATCGAATACTTAAAGACAAGGCAGAGTCTCTCATATTTGAGATGGAAGAAAATTCTATAAAAATCATAGAGATTATGGAAGATTTCAGCACAAAGGATTAACACTTCCATGATCCCAGCAGAACGGGATTCGTTTCAGATAAGGGCCGCAGTAGATGGTTGTGCAAAATTCAGGTAGTATATTGGATATCCAAAACCATCAGGATTGATTACCGGTCTCTTTGGAGTAGAAATATATGAGATTCAAAAAGAACAGAGAAGAGGAGCCTAGAATCAGTATTGCCCCTCTTATTGATATTGTCTTCCTGCTTCTGATCTTCTTTATGGTCACATCACAGTTTGATATTGCCGCTGGCATTCAGGTAGATTTACCAAAGGTATCAGAAGGGCTTACAGATGATGAGAGTGGAGAAACCATAACCCTGGTCATTGACAAGTCATCCCGGATCTATTTTGAAGATGAAAGCATTGATATACTGACACTCCGGGACCTGCTCCAGGGTTCTCTGGATAAAAACAACCATGTTAATCTCGTCCTGGAGGCAGATAAAGAGGTAGAACATGGAGAGGTTGTTCAGGTAATGGATCTGGCCCATAGCATCGGGATCCAGTCCATCATTATAGCTGCCAGATGGAAGTCTGACAAACTTCTTTAGAAACACCGGGGCATGATAATTTTGAAGTTTATTAATAATACCTTTTTTAAATTAATCATAATATTATCCTTTCTCGGATTGATTTCTGCCTGGCTCCTGTTTGGCGATCGCGGATTTATCCATCTGCAAAAGCTGGAAATGGAAAAACAGGTCTATCTGGAAAAAATTGATCTGCTGGAAAAGGCAAACCAGGAGTTAATAAACGAAATCAACAAGTTCCGAAACGATAAAGAATACAAAGAGTCATTGGTAAAACGAAATCTGGGTATGATAAAAGAAAATGAGACTATCTATATGTTCAGGGATGATGAAGACAGCAAATAGCGTGGAAATAATATTGCTGACAGAATAATGTTGATCAGGCACACAGGATTTTTTTTATCAGGACCAATGTCCTTAAACCTCAACAACAAGAAGGTGGAAAATGGAAATATCAAATGATCTGTTAAATAAAATTTTACACAATGGTCCTTCCCAAGCCACCCTTTTCCTTATCCTTTCCCGAATGAGGGACGAAGGTCATCTAGAAGAGGTTATAAGGGAATGTGAAAAGGCCCTTGATCTCTATCCCGATGCAATCCGTATCAGACAGCTTCTTGCAGAGGTCTGCATTGAAGCAGGTCAGATATCAAAGGCTGAATCAGAGCTGGAATCAATAACATCTGATATTGATAAACTTGCGCCATCCTATCGAATGCTCTCTAACCTTTACAACAGACAGAAAAAACAGGAAGAGTCTGCCCGGGCACAGCGGCTTTATATAGCCCACAGGCCTGATGATCAGGAAGCTATCGACCTTCTTGAAACCCTTCAGCCTCAGGAACCCTCCCTTGAGCTTGATGAAGAGCCTGAAACTGAAACCGAGATTGCCGAAGCCGCCGATCTGCCTGAGATAGCCACATCAACACTGGCTGAAATATATTTCAATCAGGGCCAGATACCCGAGGCTCTGGAAACCTATGAACGGGTCGTCTCACGAAACCCTGATGATAATCGCGCAAGGCAGAGGCTTGAAGAGCTTAAACGCACATTGGAGCCCGAAGAACCGGTTGAAGCGAATGGCAAAAAGGAGAGGATTAGGATTAAAAAGGAGAAAATGATCTCTGTTTTAGAAAAATGGCTTGCCAAATTACGCGAACAGTCAGAATCTTACGCGTCCGTGTAATGAGGGAGCGAAGGTTTCTGAGATCGAGGATTAGAGCATTAAATGGTTCGAGGGAAAGGCTGTAGGACTGTAAAATTAAGGGCATGCTGATATGTGAAAAGCAGAACCTGATTTTACAAAATGTTAAAGCTGATGGGATTTTGGGGTAATAAACAGCGCGGCGTAATTATTCTCTTCAAACCATTAGATAACCATTAATGTTATTTTAAGCCATATTCTTAACCTGAACATAGATTGCACTTTATCCTGATATATTTTTCCATAATCAATAGATATTATGTGCAAGATTACAATAATTAAGGAACAAAATGAAGGACAACACAGAACCTGATTTTCATTTTACTGCTACGGGTATAGGCAGTATCCCGTTTCAAGACCCGGAAAACAGCTGCCTGAAAATCCTTGAACAGGTCCGGGATATCCCTTTCTGGCCCCAACTTGTACAACGCAGCCATTTTGAGGATATGAACATACAATACAGTGAAGGACTCCCACTGCTCCAGGTCAATGAAAAAGAGAGGATACTTGTCACCTCTCCAGAAAGTGAGGTTGAAAAGGAACTTACACGTTTTTTTGAACATTTTCTGGAAGGTGACACTGCGTATTTTTCTATCAGCAGAGAATATGCGCCAGGTCTTTATAATATGACTGAACTGATCGCGCAAAATCCTGATCGATACGGCAAATATGTTAAAGGACACAGTGTAGGTCCGGTCACCTTTGCATCAAGCATAAAGGGTCCTGATGGTAAATCCATAATCTCAAATCCCGACCTCCTGGATGCCCTCACAAAAGGACTGGCAATAAAGGGTTTGTGGCAGATAAAAAAACTTGCCAGTACAGGCAAAAAGACAATAATCTTTTTTGACGAACCCTGTCTGTCTGGTTTTGGTTCAGCCTTTTCACCCATAGAACGCCATGAGGTGATAGCTCTTCTCAAAGAAGTAATTGACTACTTAAGGGAGAGGTCTGACACACTCGTCGGTATCCACTGCTGTGGAAACACAGACTGGTCAATGATCGCGGAAACAGGGGCAGACATAATCAATTTTGACGCCTTTGCTTTTATGGACTACTTCCTGCTCTACCCTGATGAGATCCGCAATTTTATCCAACAGGGCGGCACTATCGCATGGGGAATAGTTCCCACATCAGAGCTTACACCAGTTGAGACGGCTGACAGTCTATATTTAAAGCTTGAAAAAGGATTAAATACGCTCTATGACTGGGGCCTTGATCGCAAATTAATAATAAAAAGCTCTATTTTAACACCTGCCTGCGGCATGGGCACTCTGGATCCGGCTTTGTCTGAAAGGGTTCTGGAGCTTCTCATACAGCTATCTGATAAAATGCAGGCATATTAGAGAAAGAGGAAATAATGTCCAACAATGAAGATACTTTGGAAACAACCCAAAGGGCAGACGTGCCCAATTTTCTTACCCATACTAAATTTGACGATTTGAATCTTCCGGAAAGTATTTTATCAGGCATTAAAAAAACCGGATTTACGTACTGCACTCCGATTCAGGCACAATCTCTGCCTATCTCCTTAACGGGAAAGGACTTAGCTGGCCAGGCCCAGACAGGTACAGGTAAGACTGCCGCGTTTATGGTAACCGTATTTTCCAGAATCCTGTCTCTGCCAAAGGGAAAGCCCAATCAAGCTTCAGCCCTGATCATAGCACCTACCAGGGAGCTTGCTTTACAAATCCATGAAGATGCAAAATCCATAGGCAGAGATACTGGGCTGAAAATGACCCTTGTAGTGGGGGGAATCGATTATCAGAAGCAGGCAGATATCCTTCGCCAGGGCACTGATGTAGTTATATGCACCCCTGGCAGGATCATCGACTATATCAAACAATCCATTTTTAAGACCGACAGCATAAAAATAGTGGTAATTGATGAGGCAGACCGCCTGTTTGATCTGGGCTTTACAAAGGATATGCGCTACATCCTGAAAAGGCTTCCCCACTATGATAAAAGGCAGACAATGCTCTTCTCTGCCACCCTCTCCTACAGGGTACTGGCCCTGACTTATGACTACATGAATCTCCCGGAGTTCATCTCTGTGACGCCTGAGGATATATCTGTGGAGGGTATTGATCAGAGTCTGTACCACGTTGGGAAGAAAGAAAAGGTCTCGCTCCTCCTCGGCCTCCTTGATAAAGAGGAGTGGGACAGAGTCCTGATCTTTGTCAACACAAAGGCTGGAGTAGAATGGCTCTCTAAAAAATTGAAGGGCAATAAGCTGCCTGCAGAAGGCATTACAGGCGACCTGCCGCAGCGTAAACGACTAAGGCTCATGGAAAGATTCAAAGATGGCAATCTCAAAATCCTGGTTGCCACAGATGTTGCCTCACGGGGAATCCATGTGGAAAATATCACCCACGCGATAAATTATGACCTGCCTCTTGATCAGGAAAACTATTTACATCGCATTGGCAGGACAGGCAGGGCAGGCAAAAAAGGGCGCGCAATATCCCTGGCATGCGAGGAATATGTATATCAACTGGAAGCAATTGAAGACATGCTCGGTTACAAAATCACTGTTGTATGGCCTGAGGATGAATTATTTAAAGAAGACAAGGCCGGGCATATCAGGATTGAAAGGCCGAAACACATGGGCAGATCCACATCAGGAAGGCCAGCACCAGGAAAGCCCGCATCAGGAAGGCCAGTACCAGGAAGGCCCGCACCAGAAAGGCCCACGCCAGGAAGAGAACACCAGAAAGCCCAAAAATCGATTAATTACCCACGTTCTGCCAACGGATCAATTGGTTTCAGCTCAGAGCCAGGGGGAATATTCGGGCTGGCACCTGACCCGAAATCCGATCATCCAGCATCCAGCCAGGAACCATCACCTCATAAACAGAGCAGGAAAAGGAGCGGGAGACGAGGTCCAAGAAAAAAAAGTGAATCATCACAGCCTAATAATAAAGAGAAAATAGAGACATCAAGGCCTGATAAGAAAAAAACTGAGCCATCAAAGGCTGCCGAGAAGAAAACCAAGATGTCAAGGCCTGATAAGAAAAAAACTGAGTCATCAAAGGCTGCCGAGAAGAAAACCAAGATGTCAAGGCCTGATAAGAAAAAGGCGGAAGCATCAAAGGCTGCTGAGTAAAAAAAACCTACCTCCTGGAATGACTGTTTTTTACTCTTAAGATACTGTCCTTCTTCTTTCCATATTGCTATGAGGATCATCTCCAAAAGAGATGATTGAAAATAGGGGTACGAGGATGAGAGGGATAGAAGATTCAGATGAAGTGAATTCCTCACTCATCTGGATACCGCTCTCCTGAAAAACCCTTAACCTCCTCAATAACCTCGGCAACCAGAAACAACGAGCCTGTAGCACAAATAAGGTCATCTTTTTCAGCATGCATCAGGGCCTCGGCAACTGCCTGGGAAACATCCTCCACCGCCATTGCGTCAACATTGTGCCCCGCGAATTCATCAGCCAATTCTTTTGCCTTGTTCGCACGTGGGTGTTTAGAAGTAGTCGTAATAACTATATCAAAAAACAACGCCAATTCCCTTACTATCCCGGAAGTATTCTTATCCGCGGATGTCCCGAGGATAAGAATTGCCCTGTTGAATTGGAAATATTGCTTCAGCGACTCCCTAAGTCTCCTTGCCGAATCACTGTTATGCGCACCGTCAGCAATAAACAAAGGATCATCCCTTAGTATCTCCAGCCTTCCGGACCATTGTGTTTTTGCAAGTCCTGATACTATACAATCCTTATTAATGCCCAATACCTCCAAAGAGGTCACAGCTGCTACGGCATTCTCAAGCTGATGTTCACCAAGCAAAGGGATCATAACCTCATAGTTACCGTTAAGCCCACTGATCTCAAACGACTGCCTGCCATAGGAAAAACCTGACATTGCCCATTTCACATCATCACCCACGGTTATGAGTCTGGCACCCTTTTCCAGACAGACAGACTTTATTACATCTGCTGCTTCAAAAAGCTGCGGTGAACTGACAACAGTTACACCGGATTTTATAATTCCTGCCTTTTCACCTGCTATCCGGGCTATAGTATCACCAAGCACAGCAGTATGATCAAGGCTTATTGATGATATTACACATACTTCAGGCTGACATATATTCGTGGCATCAAGCCTGCCGCCAAGGCCTGTCTCCAGGACATTAAATTCGGCACCCTGTTCCTTGAAATATGTCAGTGCCAGGGCGGTAAGCAGCTCAAAGGTGCTTAATACACCATATGGCCCCTTATTTACCTCTTCAATGCAGGGTTTCATCCTGGCAGTTATCTGAGCAAAATCATTTTCAGATATCAGCTCTCCGTTAATCCTGACCCTCTCCCGCATGCTGTGGAGGTGCGGTGAGGTATACATCCCAGTGCGGAAACCTTCCGCAATAAGGCCTGAGGAAATCATTGCGGCAATACTCCCCTTCCCCTTTGACCCTGCCACATGGACTGTTCTTATACCTGTATGAGGCGAATCCATATGTTTAAGGATCTCCTCCATTCGCCTGAGATCCCATCGCTCAGCATAACCCGCGCCGGGCCAGCGCTCAAAATCCGCAAAAGACAGTATGTAATTAAGAGCTCTCTGATAATCCATTATTTTAAAATATATCCCCTTTTTTGATGGCAAAAATATAGACAAAGGAGGCCCGGGTGTCAATAAAAGGAATGGAGAAGAATCTACATTATTCTTCAATATTACTTTTATTGACACCCGGATCAAATTTCCATATGCTCAAGTATCATCAAAAATCAGCCTTTAACAGTCAATTCAGTGAAAACAGCAGAGTAATCCTGCCTTGGATAGAATAAAAAACCTGGCCCGATAAGGCAGAGTACCTGCAATTTACCCCGATTCAGTGTAAATGAATTCACCCTTAAAAAAAATGGTAAAGCAATCAATAACATCAGGCCGTCTCTTAATCTAAATCGGATGATCATGAATGAATAAACCAGTACTCAAAGAACACATCATAAACAGGGAATGGTGTAAGGGTTGTGGGATATGCGTCCATTTTTGCCCCAAAGAGGTCCTGGAACTGGATGAAACCGACAAGGTTTTTGCTGCCAGGGCTGAAAAATGCATATGCTGCAGACTGTGTGAATTCAGATGTCCGGACCTCGCGATTGAAATCAGTGTGCAGGACAATCAAGCAAAAGGCAGCGGAGATTTGACATGAGCGAAAACATCAGATTTGTCCAGGGTAACGAGGCATGTGTTGAGGGCGCGCTGTATGCCGGTCTTGAATTCTTTGCCGGTTACCCTATAACACCCGCAAGTGAAATCGCGGAAAGCCTTTCTCTCAGGCTCCCACTGAAAGGTGGCAAATTCATGCAGATGGAGGATGAAATAGCCTCTATCTGCACTGTTATAGGGGCCTCTCTGACCGGCAAAAAAGTGATGACCGCCACAAGTGGACCTGGTTTCTCCCTGAAACAGGAGGCACTTGGTTATGCAATCATGACTGAGATACCCTGTGTTGTGGTTAACGTGCAGAGAGGAGGTCCGTCAACAGGCAATCCCACACATGTGAGCCAGGGAGATGTGAACCAGGCCAGATGGGGGACCCATGGGGATCATGCTATTGTCGTATTGACAGCATCCAATAACCAGGACATATTTGCAATGACTGTTGAAGCATTTAACATTGCCGAGACCTACAGGACACCTGTTATACTTCTTCTTGATGAGGTCTCAGGCCATACAAGGGGCCGCCTCACCATCCCTGAAAAGGGAGAAATTGCCTTGACCCAAAGGCTCAAGACCTCTGTAAAAGAAGGTGCGGATTACCACCCATATCTCCCGCGGGAGGACGGTCGTTTACCCATGTCTGATTTCGGAGGCACACATCGTTTTAATGTGACAGGTCTTTTTCATGACATGTGGGGCTTTCCATCTGATAAACCTGAAACAGTATATGAACTCAGTCGCCACCTTGTGGACAAAATCAACAACCGCGTGCGTGAAATCACCAGATTCAAAGAACATTACCTGGATGATTCCAGGACAGTTCTTATCTCCTATGGGTCTGCCGCAAGATCAGCCCTGCACCTGGTAGAGGAGAGAAGAAAAAGGGGTGAACGGTTTGGATTGCTAGAGCTCCAGAGTTTGTGGCCATTCCCTTCTTCTCTTATACATGAAAAATGTCACAAGGCACGTGATATTATTGTAGTAGAAATGAACATGGGGCAGATTTTCCAGAATATCATTGCCGCTGTTGATAATCCGGAAAGGGTATTTCTCGCCAACCGGATAGACGGTAGACTGATTACTCCCCATGACATTATGAAGATATTACGAATTGTTCAGAAAAAAGGGGTATAATCCATGTCTACCGGAGATTATATAAGAAAACGTTTCTTTCCTCACATATGGTGTAAAGGATGCGGCCATGGAACTGTACTAAACAGTCTTCTACGCGGAATTGAAGAGCTGAAACTGAGCAAAAATGACATAGTAATGGTTTCAGGTATAGGATGCTCCTCCAGGGTCTCAGGCTATGTTGACTTCCATACAATGCATACGATTCATGGGCGCGCCCTCGCGTTTGCCTCCGGAATCAAGATGAGCCGTCCTGAACTGAAGGTGATAGTTCCCATGGGAGATGGAGACGCCCTTGCAATAGGGGGGAATCATCTAATCCATGCGGCACGCCGCAATATAGATCTTACCGCCATTATTATGAACAACCGGATATATGGTATGACTGGAGGGCAGTTTTCGCCCCTGTCAGGATTCGGGGATATTGCTACTACTGCCCCCTACGGCTCTATTGATCACGATTTTGATATAGTTGAGCTTGCAACCGCGGCAGGTGCCACATTCGTGGCCCGTACAACCTCATATCACGTCCATGAATCAACAAAAATTCTCAAACAGGCAATCGAGCACAAGGGTTTTTCATTGGTTGAAGTGATGTCCCAGTGCCCCACACACTATGGAAGAAAAAACAGGCTCGGTGATGCCATAAACATGATGGAATATTTCAAAAAAAACACTACACCGTCAGGTTCCAAGGCAAAAGAGAAAAATCCCGACCTGATAGAACGTGGGATTTTTGTCCAGAAAGAGATGCCGGAATACTGCAGCGCATATGAAAAAATTATCAAAGCAGCCATGCAGGAGAAATAGTTATGGAAAGATGCAGGATGGTATTTTCCGGATCAGGGGGCCAGGGAATCATAACCGCGGCAATCATTTTTGCTGAAGCCGCAGTCCTTTATGAAGGACTCAATGCTGTTCAATCACAGGAATATGGTGCCGCGGCAAGGGGCGGTGCCGCCCGCAGCGATGTAATAATATCTAATTCAAACATCAACTACCCGAAGGTTATTCAACCGAATGTCCTCATATGCCTGACCCAGAATGCATATGACGCATATCAGCACATTGTCCGCCCGGAAGGTTTCATCCTTACTGATACATATCATGTTAAATTAAACCAGAGCTCAAATGCCAAGCAGATTGAACTGCCCATGTATAAAACAATCATGAAAGAAATCGGCAAATCCATTGCCTTTAATATCTGTGTACTAGGCGCGGTATTAAAACTCACCGATATCGTAAAACAGGAATCAGTCATGAATACCATCAAAAAGTATATCCCACGCGACTTTCATGACCTGAACAATCAGGCTCTTTCCCTTGGAATGAGTCTGGCAGGAGAATAGACCACCTGAAACTGATGGCTGATAAGAAGCCCTTTAATATAAGAAATTTAATTTCAGAGAAACTTTAAAAAAAACAATCCAGGTTGAGCCTGGATTAAAAACCACCCTCTATGAACTGGAACATCACACAAAAAACTGCCTTTAAACTGTATGACCTTGTCTGGGCCCTTGCCTCCCCTGCCCTCCGGTTGAACAGCCGTTTAGCGGAAGGATTCGAGCAGAGGACACTCCGAAAAAGCGAACTAACTGAAGCAGACCTGTGGATGCAGGCCGCGTCGGTTGGCGAGGCATATCTTGTGTGGTCCATTTTAAAAACACTTGATACTGACAGCCCTATCAGAATTCTCCTTACCTCAAACACCAGCCAGGGGATCGAGATTCTAAAAAAAGCTGTTTATGACATTAAGCAGTCCAATCCGGCCATTACTCCTGCTGTAACCTATTTCCCCTTTGACAGACCGTCCATTGTAAAAAAAGCAGTAAGAAATATAAACCCCGGGGTTATGGTCCTCCTAGAAACTGAGATATGGCCGGGCCTGCTGAGTGCTCTAAAAGAGAATAAAAGCAGGATACTTATTATTAACGGAAGAATCTCACCCAAAAGTCTAAGTATGTATTTGAAATGGCCGTCATTCTGGAAGGCACTGAGCCCTGACAAAGTGCTTGCAATTTCAAAAGATGACGCTTTTCGGTTTGCTACACTATTTGGAGGGGAACATGTTGGTACAATGCGGAATATCAAGTTTGACCGTGTTGAAAATAGTGTTCCGCTACATAACAAATGCTGCACAATAAAGGCCCTTATCCCGGATAACACACCCCTACTTGTACTCGGATCAATTCGACGGGAAGAAGAGCCCTCAGTAGAAAAAATCATCACTGCTGTTCAGCGGAGAATCCCCGGGGTAATTATTGCCCTGTTTCCCCGCCATACACAAAGGGTTAAATCATGGTGCAGGATACTGGACCGGATGAACATCACATGGGTACTTAGGTCCGCGACAGACAGTGCTGTTTCAAAAGGCACAGTGATCATATGGGACACATTTGGTGAGCTTTTACAGGCATATGGTCGAGCAAAGACGGTCTTAGTGGGCGGAAGTCTTGCGTCTCTTGGCGGCCAGAACTTCCTTGAACCATTAATCTGCGGAGTAATTCCTGTTATTGGTCCTTCATGGGAAAACTTTGCATGGGTTGGCAATGAGATAATAGAACGGAACCTCCTGCGTATCGCAGGAGACTGGAAAGAAGCGGCTGATATGCTTGTGGGGGATATTGCCGGAGGAACACCCCGTGACATAATACGGGAAAAGGCCCTTGAATATATCAAAGACAGACAGGGAGGCACAGCTCAGGCATGCGATCTGATTAAAAAATCACTGGATCAGTGCAGACCGGAGTAAAAATAACAGCAGTATCTGGCCGGAATAGTTAATCTCTTTTTACAAATTTATCAGGGGAATCGGGTTTTCCGACAGAAAGAAGGACAACACCATGAACAATCTGCCACAATGTTTTGGAGTACTTCCCGCGCGTTATGGATCAACACGTTTTCCAGGAAAACCCCTTGCAGATATCCTGGGCAAACCCATGTTCTGGCATGTCTACACCCGCGCCAAACAGTGCCCGGTACTTAAACAGGTAGTGCTTGCCACTGACGATAAAAGGATCTTTACAGCGGCGCAAGACCTGAATGTCCCTGTTGTGATGACCAAAGATGATCATCCCAGCGGCACTGACCGTATCCTGGAAGCAGCTCAGATACTTAATATCCCTGATGATGCCATTGTGGCAAACATCCAGGGAGATGAGCCCATGCTGAAGCCAGCCATGCTCACAGAGCTTGTCCAGCCCTTTATCTCCACTGAAGTGCGGGTTTCAACCCTTGCAAGGAGGATAGACCCGGAGGAAGCGGACAACCCTGACCTTGTGAAAGTAGTATTTTCTAAAAATGGCCGAGCCCTCTACTTTTCACGCTCAAAAATCCCGTACCCCAGAGACGGGGAAAAGGGGGAACACTACGGCCACATAGGGCTGTATGCCTTTCGCATGGATGTCTTAAAAAAATTTGTGTCACTCGGAGCAAGCGGGCTGGAAAAAACAGAGAAACTGGAACAGTTACGTTTACTGGAAAATGGAATACCTGTTCATGTTGGAATAACATGCCACAAAAGCATTGGGGTGGACAGGCCGGAAGATATAGAACAAGTAATCAGGATCCTTAAAAAGCAGAACCAGGCAATATAGCCTGATATAATAAAACAGGGGAACCGCTTTACGATCCCCCTGTTAATAAAAACATCAAAAAAACTGATTAACTGTTAGTCAAACGCGTATGTAACAGCCAGAGAAATAGAGCTTTCACATATTGCCCTGTATTCGGCACCAATAGTGATTTGATCTGCTGCAGGATACTCAGCACCGATAAAAACACCAATATTGTCATCCGCATCAATATCTGCCTTAGCAGCAGCCATTTTAAGTTCGCCAGATTCCATTGAATACATGGCACCGCCATATATAACGATATCATTAGAAATTTCCCTGGCTGTACCAAGAGCCAAATCAATTCCAGTAAAGTCAGCATCAGTATCTTTAGGCGCGAATACCTTGCCATCATCAACTGACCATTTTATGACCTGAAAAACAAGACCGCATTCCATATCTGCAATCTCAAGATCGTATTTTCCACCGATACCATAAGCCAAACCAGCCTCACCCAAATCATCGTCATCGACCTGGCCAAGCATGGCATAGATATTTAATTCATCACTAATTCCATAAGTACCTTTTGCTATAATCCTGTTTTGCTCACCCTCCTCTACACCAACACCCACTATATCAATATCATAATCTCTTGAAACCATATCATAAGAGAGGCCCAGGGCCATCTCCCCCGCATCAACAGTGGCTAATGGATTTCCTATATATCCGGCCATGGCAGCCGGTGCCATAATAAACATAAAAAGAGCACTTCCCAAAACAATACTTGATCTGAATATTTTTTTATTCATAACAATCTCCTTTTAAATAACGGTTCACCCCTCAAATGAAAACATACCATTCAATAACAATAACTTTGACCTAAAAATATAAGCAATCTGTTTTTTGAAGTCAAGCCCAATTTTCAAGGGTATCCAGACACTAATTGGCGTTATTTTTTTCGAATATAATATCTTGGGCAAATGCCAACCCATATAATCACCCATAACATCCATTCACATGTTTCCTGCCAACAGCACTTTCCACCTTGAGTTTTCCATATCTAGTCTGGCACTCTAGATATTCCGGCAGATATAAAATCTATCCAAAATTGCCAATATATGCTATAAAGCATCTAACAGTATATGATTACACGCAAATTTAAGCCAGATGCTTAACAGTAACTTTGAAACCAGTCAGTCCTCTTCTCTCACAATTGGAATATTGAAGCAATGGAATAAGAGTATATTGGAACAATCAGGGTGTCCACGTCTCAAAAGATTCTGTAGCATAAACAATCCAGGTTTTTAAAATCCTATTAAATACTAAATCAAGCTTTGATGAAAAAAGGATTTTCAATGGCAGGCGATCTCAAAACCAAAGACCTGAAGAAAATGATCAACAGGCTGGAGAAGAAAATCTCAGCAATTACGCTTTCAAATGAAAAACTACAGAATAATGAAGGGAATTATAAAACCCTG
>JAFDJA010000315.1 GCA_019307745.1 Deltaproteobacteria bacterium
CTGAGTAAATCTGAATATCTCCATCAATACCAGGATTGCTGCCATTGCTACCGTTGTCCAGACCTCCGAAATAGGCAGATGCTCCCAACCGTAATCTCTGATCATATCCTACAGAAGATTGAACAAATGGATAGAAATCCAACCGAGCCGTAACAGCCGGATCGTTCAAGCTGGGCCTATCTTTTATCCTTCCTTCCCTAATTCCATTTTTTGAGTTAAATTCAGAACCATCCAATCCTCCAACAATGTATGCTTCATATTTCACAGCCGGACCCAGTCGACCGAAAATCCCTACGCCATCAGATGACCAAGTTGATGGAATGATATACTTTGCAAAGGAAGGTCTTTCGACACCATTGAAAGAGGGGGGTTCGTGTTTTTGGTTGATTATCCCAAGCGGTGTCAGAACCCGGCCAACCCGTACATTAAAAGATTCGCTCAAAAGAAAATCTACATAGGCTTGCTCTATGCCTAGCTCACCGTCGCTGTCGTCCGAAACAAACGCATGTTCCAGTTCCAATTCAGAGTGAAATTTGATCCACTCATTAAAATCATAGCCCAGATAAAGGACCAGGCGGTGAATATCAAATTTGTCTTTATCATCACCCACAGTGAAGTTCGCATGCATCTCACCGTAACCCCCCAGGTCAAACTTGTTAATCCAAGATCCTTCATTCAGAGTAGTTGCCTGGTTTATCTCTTCAATCTGATTCTTTAACTCTGACACGCTTTTTTCTTGTTTCTCTATACCGGCTTTTTCTGCTTCTTGTTCTTTCTTCAGGGCTTTTACTTCTTCCATTAATTTTTGAACGGCCTGTTCCAATGCCTCGATTTTTCTGTCCCTTGGGTCAGACAGGTTTTTGTTTTCTGCCATTGAATCACCAATAATTCCGAAGAATAAAAGCAGGAAAAAGATGATAGTTATCCGCTCTATCCGGCTAATGTTAAAAAATGAATCCAGGATAATTATCTTACCTAATAAACTTTTCATTATGAAATTGTTAAAAAACATTGAACTTGATACCTCCTAATTTATTAAAAATATTTGAAAACTTTTTGCCCGAGCCTAATTTATTCAGAACCACTAATATTATTAAGTATATTGAAAATTATTAGGCAAACCTAATATTATGTGCAAAAAAACAGGGAACTTCAATTTTCCCTGACGCTCCCTGAGCCTGATGATCTCACTCTCTGGTGCTATTCAAATGTTAACGAATTTAAGATTGTTATCTTAATACAATTGCCTCCCTTTCAACCCTAAGATTTGTTTTTCCCCATTGGTTCCTTGGAAGAAATATCAATGCAACGTTGGCAAACTTCCTGTAATTCACCGGTATTATTATAGTACTCAAAGGCCTCAACCCAATGGTCCTCAGCCCTGGGACAAAGTTCAAAAAACTTCATAAGCTGAATCAGTCTCTCTAAAACTGCAGGGGAAATATTATGTTCCATCTTGCAAGCGTTCATCTCTGCTTCAGTCTCATTAATGTGCAGAATATTTGTCAGGAAATTGCGAATGGTCTGGTGACGGTGGACTATATCTTTTGCAGCCTTTTTGCCCTTAGGTGTGAGGGTGATCAGATCGTAAGGCGCATAATTGATTAGACCTTTTTGTGATAGCGTCTGAAGTGCCCCTGTAACAGAGGGGCCCTTTAGGTTAAGACGCTGAGCGATATCTTTAGCCCTTGATGCCTGTTTCTCCTGGATGATGTGGTAAATGGCTTCTAAGTAGTCTTCCAAGCTTGAGCTGAGGTTCTCGTCAGCTTTCAATATCCTGCCTCCTTTATTTAGGTCTCCCTAATATTGTTCGCCTAGACTATAAAATAAGAAAAACTTAGACAGTTGTCAAGTCTTTTTGGCATTTTTTAAAACCGTAATATTCATCGAAGGCTTTTGTAGCGTGAGCACCCTGGTCGGGGCCCCGGTTTCTTAATAAAATATTCAGTTATGGGTAATGAAATGTAAAAATGGAGGGAGAAACAGAAATAAAAAAGCAGGGGCTAAGCATAGTCCACTATTTTAAGGCCTAAAAATTTTGCCTCATCAAAACATAAAAA
>JAFDJA010000167.1 GCA_019307745.1 Deltaproteobacteria bacterium
GTCAACCTTGAAAATATTTACCATTACAGTTAGTGATCAAATTAAGGGCCCATCACACCTCAGTGGGATTTGAGATGAGATAAAATTTAAACTCATAAATAAATTAACTCTCGCCCGTTCTCTTCGTTCACTAGAGGCACAGAGGACACAGGGAAAGCTTTTTTAATAATTTGTTTTTATCTCTCGCCCGTTCGCTTTGTTCACTAGAGGCACATGAGTCAAGGTTTCTTTGCTCACTTCGTTCGACGCAGTCCCGCAAGCGGGTTCCCAGTCACAAGTGATAATTAGCCACAGACCCACACAGACACACACAGACACACCTCATGTTAAAGCTTGATCTTCAACTCCCACATCATGCTAAAGCTTGATCTTCGACTCACACATCATGCTAAAGTTTGATCTTCGACTCCTACTTCATGCCCTAACTGAAAGCTCAAAGCTGAGAGTCAAATACTTCCGGGGTGCCTGCCTCAAAACTCACAAGATCCGCTAAAAAACTCCCCACGATTACTTTGCTTTTTATCCTTACCGGGATGCAACGCTCATCAGCGGTTACCCATATCTTCAGGGCAGCTCCTTTGCTTTTTTTAAAAACGCCTCTGAGATCTTTGAGATCAGGTTCAACAAGGTAGGTGTCATATGAGGTGCCTTCCACCTTGATTGTTTCTCTTTTTATTACCCTTACCTTGCCCATGACACAGGTTTTTCCGTCTGTTACAGGGGTTTCGAACTCCTTGTATTTCTCCAAATCATGAAGACGGAAGGAATAGAACACTGACAGGGGATCAAAGGTGCCCGGGAAGATAGATATGGGTTTGGATTTTTTTCCAGAATCCGAAAACAGGGCCTGATTTTCCGCCCAGTCAAACCTTACTGTAATATCCCGCTGAGACTTGCCCTGCTGGAGCTTCTTATACAAAAGGGAATGTGTGACCTCCGCGTCAATATATGAATCGACCGTGTCACGCACCTTGTAAAACAGATCCACATAAGGACTTGTCCTGCCACTATAGACAATATGGAATACCTCGACTCCATCAAGGTGTTCCATTGGAAGCACCTTGATAACCGCCTTTCCTGCCGTGATGAACGACCACTTCAACTGAAAGGTCATCTTTTCTCCCGGATAAAAAGGCGGGTGGTCTTCTTCAGCCAATGCGCTTTTTGAAAAACAGCAAAAAAGAATAATGGCAAAAAAAAGCAAATTCCAAAACCCGGTAAGGCTGAAACAGGCCAGTCTGTTCAATAATATCATAAGGTAAAACCAGGGTTTGTTGGGTTCATTGAGTTCAAAAAATAATTAGCCACAGACACACACAGACACACACAGACTTTTTTTATCTGCCGACTTTGGCAGATAAAAAGGATCATGCTAAAGCTTAATCTTCGACTCCTACTTCATGCCAAAGCTTACAAAATTCAGGTAATAAATATCGCAAATATAAACAAATCGCAAGGAGTAAAGCAATTAAAGGATTCCAGAGGTCAAGGATTCATTGGGTTCATTGGGTTCGTTGGGTTCATTGGGTTCATTGAGTTCAAGAGCTTGTAAAATTCAGGTATTAACACAGGTCTTAACAGAGTTTTGACCCTGGATTTAAAAACAGGGATGAGAGTATTTTCTCTTTTACTTATCTTTAATGCGCTTCTCCCCAGTTTCTGCCATGGGAAACATCCACCTTCAACGGGACATCCAGGTCATATACTCCTTCCATCTCCTGCCTGATAACCGGGATTATTCTGTCAAGCTCTTCCTCCGGCACCTCGAAGACGAGTTCATCATGCACCTGAAGGAGCATTTTCGCTCTGAAGCCCTCCCTGTTCAATCTTTCGTGGATGTTAATCATTGCCTTTTTGATAAGGTCTGCTGCCGTGCCCTGAACAGGGGTATTTACTGCCATGCGCTCTGCTTCGGAACGTACTCCTGCCCTGTTGCTGTTTATTTCAGGCAGATATCTTTTCCTGTTGAAAAGTGTGGTTACATAACCATTTTCCCGGGCAAACCTGACAATCTCCTCTTTATATTCTAAAACACCTTCATACCTTTTATAATAGGATTCAATGTATTCTCTGGCAGTCTTGTTATCGATTCCAAGCTCTATTGAGAGTTTTCTGGCTCCCATGCCATAAATTATCCCGAAATTAATGGCCTTGGCAATAGTCCTCATATCAGAATCCACCTGATCAACCGGCACATTCAGAATTTCAGATGCTGTACGAGTATGGATGTCCTGTTCATTGTTAAATGCCTCTATAAATCCGGTATCCCCTGAAACATGGGCAAACACCCTGAGCTCAACCTGACTGTAATCTGCCGCCACCAGGAGGTGCCCTTTATCTGACACAAATCCCTTTCTGATTTTTCTGCCTTCTTCACCCCTGATTGGAATATTCTGCAGATTGGGGTTGCTGCTGCTGAGGCGCCCGGTGGCGGTTACTGTCTGATTAAAGGATGTGTGAATCCTTCCTGTAACAGGATTTACCAACTTCACAAGGGCATCCAGGTAGGTAGATTTGAGCTTGGTTAGGGTCCTGAACCGCAAAAGCAGCTCCGGTATCCTGAAGTTCATCGCGGCCAGCTTTTTGAGCACACCCACGTCTGTGGAATGATTCTTGTTCTTTGCCGTCTTTTTCTGCGCAGGAAGACCGAGCTTTTCAAACAGGACAAACCCGAGCTGCTGGGGGGAGTTGATATTAAACTCAATGCCTGCCTCTTCAAACACCTGCTTTTGGATTTCCCTTATCTCTCCGGCAAAATCGCGGGACATGCCGGTAAAAAAATCGGCATCAATCTTTATGCCTGCAAGCTCCATGGTCATAAGCACAGGCATGAGCTTCATCTCCAGGTCATGAAAAAGTCCCTGATTCCGGTCTTTCTTGAGTTGAGAATCGAGCCTGTTCATCAGCTGGAAGGTTATATCAGCATCTTCGCATGAATATTCCTTTGCGTGATCAATATCAACCTCCGCAAAACTGACTGCGGCCCTGCCCTTTCCTACCACATCCTGATATTTTATCATTCTGTGGTTCAGGTAATGCTGGGCAAGGTAATCCAGGTTGTGCTGCCTCAGGCCGGGATTAATGACATATGAGGCGATCATTGTATCAAAATAGATCCCTTTTAGTTCCACCCCGTACCGGCCAAGCACAATGGCGTCGTATTTGATATTCTGACCCGTCTTTTTGATCTCTTCTTTCTCCAGGACAGGCCTGAGTATTTCGAGGGCATCCTGAGGGCTCAACTGTTCAGGCGCGCCCAGATAGCTATGACCCATTGGCAGGTAATAAGCCCTGTTATCTTCCGTTGAAATGGATACCCCTACCAGTTCCGCGATCATGGGGTCGATGCCGGTGGTCTCCGTATCAATGGATATAATTTTACTGTCCTTAATTTTATCCACCAGATCAGTCATTTCCTGCCCGGTGACACAAAGCCTGTAATCCTTTTTCACCTTATCCTTTCGTGATGAAAACTGATCCCACAGCCCCCTGAATTCCAACTCATGGAATATCCGGGAGAGGATCTCTGTGTCAGGATCGCCAACCTTGAGGTCATCGATGGTATCACTGACAGGGGCATGTCTGTCTATGGTAACAAGTCTCTTGCTGAGGACCGCGTTATCATAGCCCTTTTCAAGGTTCTCTTTTTGCTTTTTCTTTTTTATATCCTGAATGTGTTCATACACATTCTCTAGGGATCCATATTCCCTTATCAGAGCCAGGGCGGTCTTTTCCCCTATGCCTCGAACACCGGGGATATTATCAGAGCTGTCTCCAGAAAGTCCCATCATGTCTATGACCTGACCCGGCTCAATTCCGTATTCCTGTTTAAAAGATTCATAATCCGTGACACGGTCCTTCATGGTATCCCACATGGATATATGAGGGGACAGAATCTGTCTGAAATCCTTATCCCCGGTTACCATGACAACATCATATCCCTTTTCTTCACCTATTCGTGCCAGTGTGCCGATAATATCATCCGCCTCATAACCGTTTTTCTCGAGGATTCGGATATTCAGCCCCTGAATCACTGCCCTGATATAGGGGAGCTGTACCACAAGATCATCAGGCATTGGTGGTCTGTTGCTCTTATAGTCCTTATAAATCTCATGCCTGAAGGTGGGCCCTTTTACATCCAGGACTACGGCAAGATAACCGGGGGGAATTTCATTAATGAATTTGAGGAGCATCTTTGTAAAACCCAGTACCGCATTTGTGGGGAATCCCCTGGAATTGGAAAGATGGCTTACGGCATGATATGCGCGGTAAATATAGGAACTTCCGTCTATAAGATAGACGGTTTCCCTTTCCTTTATCATTGTATCAGACCTCGTGTAATAACTTTTCAGGTTCTTCTCCAATTTAGTTGGAGAAGAGGGTTCAAGGAATAATTAGCCACGGACCCACACAGACACACACAGACTTTTTTTATCTGCCGACTTTGGCAGATAAATAGGGTCATGCGCCTGTAAATTCAGGTACTAAGTATTAACGTATCACAGGGTTTACTTCAAGGATTAAAAAAAAACAGATAAACTTCAGAAGAGGGGGAAAGGATTTTAGGGTTTATTGGGTTTATTGGGTTTATTGGGTTCGTTCGACGCAGTCCCGCAAGCGGGTTCCCAGTCACAAGTAATAATTAGCCACGGACACACACAGACACACACAGACACACCTCATGTTAAAGCTTGATCTTAGACTCCCACATCATGCTAAAGCTTGATCTTCGACTCCTACATCATGCCCTATGGAATTTACAAGGATTCATATCCCATACAGAATATGAGATGAAAAAGAAAAGGCAGGGCCATGATGACCCTGCCTTGGATGTCTGATGATTAATGCTGATTATTTCTTCCTAAGTTTTCTCCTGAACCCAGCAAGACCTACCAAGCCGGAACCAAGAAGGAGCATTGTGGCTGGTTCGGGGACCGGATTAATCTTAACACTGAGGATCATATCCTGGTAGTCCTTATCGCATCTCCCATTTAAATCAAGATCTTCCCATCCTAAAATATAGTCATATGGCGAGCCATCAACCTGCCAAATAGTTACTTGATAGTCTTCATGTGTATTACGGCTATGTTCTGTAAACATACGGTTACCCGCAATTCCACCCGGATCAATGTAGAAGCCAAAATTTGTCGGTTCAAAGAAGGATATTGAAGCTGTGGCTTCGGTTTCTCCCGGACTTACAGAACCATCAAAAATTTGCCCATATGTACTACTGTTAGAAGATGAATAGGTATCAGCATTGTACCAGCCAAAATCCGTTGTATCTCT
Organism: Deltaproteobacteria bacterium; assembly: GCA_019307745.1. GTDB lineage: Bacteria > Desulfobacterota > DSM-4660 > Desulfatiglandales > HGW-15 > JAFDJA01. Next base: position 5,287 of record JAFDJA010000167.1, read on the forward strand.
AGACCCTGCCAGCTCCTCAAGAATAATGCTATTCGCACCCATGCCGAACCATTTTTCGATCTCATTATCTATGCCGTTTACAAGGGTTAAAGTGACAGAAGGACCAAACTGATCCTCCAGCACATCTTCTATATTCACTGAAGGGTCGTCCCATGAACCACCATAACATATTGTTGATTCATTGTGGTCAATTGTAACAGCCCAACTGCTCACAGGGTAAACAAGAATTAATGCTATCATGCATAAAAACACAGGATAACGCCTCACTATGGATCTCCTTTCACGCGCCTATTTCTCTATTTGATCTTATTAAACCAAGTCCCATGTTGTGGTAAGAGTCTTCTGGCTCTGCCTGAAAAATGTTTATAAAATCGTGATTTCTTTACCCCAATCCAATTGAAAAACTATATCACTGTAATTTATAAGCACGGACCATACCAGAGAGGGTGCATTAGCGGAAAAAGTTGAACAAAATTAATTTGCCATAAATATCAATATGTTAGCCAATATAATCATTCCAGCAATTTAAAATAAAAAGAGATTATTGGAAGATTGGTGGAGGATTGTATAAAATCTTACCGCTTTTGTGTGTAATTCCATTCCACTTTCTGGTAAGGAATTACATACTTTTGATGGATAATTTGAAAAAAGGGGATTAAAGGGGGTGGAATGTCTCAAATAGAGAGGAGTTAAAATAAAGGGGGGATTCTACATCTTGTGGTGCCAAAAAATTCCCTTTGATTGCAAACTATTTGCCAAAGTGCTGAGTTTGATAATAACTGATTTGGGGGTTTGATACAAAACCTAATCGCAGTTATTTTTGGGATGGGCTAGCGTTTGATTAATAGAAGCA
>JAFDJA010000062.1 GCA_019307745.1 Deltaproteobacteria bacterium
AAAGGAGTCAGTCCCGGACGTCATTAACCATCAGTTTGAAGGCTGTGTCTTCAGTATCTTTCTTAATCTTTTTTTATAAAGGGCTCTTTTCAGACTACTTATATGATCAATAAAGAGGATACCGTTCAGATGATCAATCTCATGCTGCAGACACACTGCCAGAAGGTCTTCTGCTTCAATTTCAACAGGAGTGCCGTTCCTGTCCAATCCGCGCACACAAATCCGTTGCATCCTTGTTACATCAGCCGAATAATCCAAAACGCTCAGACATGCCTCTTCATAGACAAATTCACCTGCACCGGAAACAATCTCCGGATTGATCAGTACAGACAGCTCCTGATCTTCTGTTCCAGGGCACAGATCATACGTCATAACTCTTTTGGCCACACCCACCTGATTGGCAGCAAGCCCAATACCCGGAGCAGCATACATGGTAGCTGCCATCCTGTCGATTAATGTCTGCAACTCATTGGTAACCTTTTTCACAGATTCCGCGGGGGCCTTTAATACAGGGGCAGGGTATGTAATTATTTCCATCAACTCAGTCATCATACTTGTTATACCTATAGTTACAAATAAATGCACCTTACCACAATATCATGGGATGATCCAAAATAAAATTCAATTAATTCGAGGATCTAATCAAAATAAATAAAATGTATTAGCAATCTAATGCTATACTTCAATATTGACCGTTAAAGTATTTTAACAAAGTATTTTTTACTCCAAAACACCTCAGAAACGCTGTAAATTCCAAGGCCCGGTAAAACTTATCTTGACATTTTCAGTCCTTGCACCTATTCAAAACAGTATTATGGACAAAATAGCAAATTTTTTTTTTGAAGCCGGGATGCTAAAGAAGACTCCCAGGACAGGTTACCAGTTTCTTGGATCAGGACAGGAAACCGTGGCTGAACACTCATTCCGAACCACTATTATAGGATATGTCCTTGCGCTCCAGGAACCAGAAGCAGATGTCAAGAAAACAGTGCTTATGTGCCTATTCCACGATATCCATGAGGCAAGAACCGGTGATCTGAATTATGTCAATAAAAAATATGTAAAATCAGATGAACACAGAGCTGTCAAAGACCTTGCAAAGGGATTACCGTTCGGGGAAGATCTCATCTCTCTCAGCACTGAATTCAACGCATGTGATACCATTGAAGCCCTTATTACACAAGATGCTGACCAGTTGGACCTGATAGTTGAATTAAAAGAACAACTGGATCTTGGGAACAGATATGCAAAAGAATGGATAAAGTGTTCTGTTAAAAGACTTAAAACAGAAAATGGTCGAAAAATGGCGCAGAAAATCATGGAAACAGACAGCTCTGACTGGTGGTTTGACAAGAGTACAGACTGGGTAAATGGTCCTTCATATAATGAAGAGAACGCATAAAAATCCACTGGATGCCGACATGGTAATGAAGATATGTCTGGCTGTCTCACTACTTGTCCATACTGTCCTGTTTCTTGCACTCCAGAGAAGTCTCTCCATGCCGCAGGGCCTTGAGGAGGTCAGGTCATACAGCATAGAACTAATCAGACCTCCTATAGAAGCAATTGAGATATCTGCCCGTACAGATGAAAAAAATCTCCTTCCCAATGAACCTGCCGATCCATTAAATGACCAGGAAACGGTCTCCCTGGAGACAAAGGACAAGAAGTATACATCCTTTTTTGCCATGATTAAACAGTCATTGATGCAGCACTGGAAATACCCTCCTGAGGCACGTTCTTCCCTCATTGAAGGCACACTCACAGCACTTTTCAGTCTTGAAAGAGATGGAAAGCTGATTGAAGCATCAATAATCCAGACTTCAGGGTATAGTATCCTGGACAATGAAGCAGCTCGTGCAATTAATTCGGCAGCACCTTTTCCTCCGTTTCCCGAATCAATAACCGTATCAAGACTAAATATACTCGCAACATTTGATTATCGCCTGACGTCAAAGAGATAGATGATCACCGGGCTGAGCCCAGGTATCAGGACAGTGTTATGTCAGGACTGAGTTAATCTTGACTTGAAAAATATGGTGATTAACTTCTGAATGATTAAATTGCTTGACTCTGACTACATTACAGAGATCGATAAAAAATGACAATCCATTGATACAGCTCCGGCAGGAAAGGAGGAACTATCCTGCTACCTTGGAAACTCAGGATCTCCTGATTCAGGGCAGGCTCATGATAATAAGCCATGATAGACATCTGTTGCAAAATCATTTTTTTTAAGAGGGATAAATGGCAGGTAAAGACTATTACACACTCCTTGGTGTATCAAAAAACGCCTCCAGCAAGGATATCAAAAAGGCCTATCGAAAGCTGGCCATGAAATACCATCCTGATCGCAATAAAGATAACAAAGAAGCCGAGAAAAAATTCAAGGATATTAGCGAGGCCTATGCGGTACTGAGTGATAAAGAAAAGAAAAAACAGTATGATATGTTTGGGTCAGAAGGATTTCAGAGCCGTTTTTCACAGGAAGATATATTCCGGAATGCGGACTTTGGAAGCGTTTTCAAGGAATTCAGTTTCGGAGGAGGCAGTGGCCGCTCATCAAATATCTTTAGTCAGATGTTCGGAGATCTGAATCAGAATCATTCAAGACAGGAAAGAGGGACACCTTTTGGCTCTTTTGGCAGGAGGACGCGGCAGATAAGGGGCAAGGACCTTGTTTACGAACTTTCTCTGACCCTTGAAGATATTTTCAACACAACCGAGAAAATCATATCATATCAGGCCGGAGATGGCGGTCAGGCCAACGTCTCGGTCAAGGTGCCTGCCGGAATCACTTCAGGAAAAAAATTGAGGGTTGCAGGCAAAGGCCAGCCAGGGATAAACGGCGGGCCGGCGGGAAATCTCTATATCCAGGTCAAAATCCATGATCACCCAGTGTTTAAGAGGGAAAATGACGATCTCTATGTCAAAAAAGATATCAGTTTTTCCCAGGCTGTCCTTGGCACAGAAATTGAGGTCTCCACAATCGACAAAAAGACCATGAGACTGACAATTCCTTCAGGGACACAGAACAACGCGAAATTCAGGCTTAAGGGATATGGCATGCCCTATATGAAAGCAAGTGGGCGTGGAGAATTATATGTTATTATCAACATCTCTGTACCCCAAAAACTGACTAAAAAGCAGAAGGAGCTGATACAGAAAATAGCTGAAACAGGGCTATGATAATGAAGGCATTAAGCGTTTTTTCGGGCGGACTGGACAGCATGCTGGCTGCCGCGCTTATTCAGTCCCAAGGAATTGAAATCCAAGCTCTTTTTTTTGAAACCCCCTTTTTTTCACCCCAAAAGGCCATCCAATCTGCAGAAGAAATAGGAGTTCCTTTCAAGGTCATTAACATCACAGACAGACACATGGAGGTGCTTAAAAATCCCAGACATGGTTATGGCGGGAACATGAATCCATGTATAGACTGTCACGCTTTGATGTTCAGGATAGCAGGCGAGATGCTTGAACAGGAGAGCGCTCAGTTCATAATCACCGGAGAGGTCCTGGGACAAAGGCCCATGTCCCAAAACAGGAAAGCCCTGGATATTGTGGAAACTGAAAGTGGATTAAAGGGGCTGATACTGCGGCCTTTATCTGCAAAGTGTCTTTCCCCTTCATTGCCTGAAAAAAAAGGGTGGGTAGATAGAGACAGACTTATGAATTTTTCAGGCCGTTCCAGGAAGCCCCAGATAGAATACGCCAAAAAACTTAACATTACTCAATATCCCTCCCCTGCAGGAGGATGTCTCCTTACAGACAAGATATTTTCAAGGCGATTGAAAGACCTGTTTGATTCAGAATTGGAATTTAAACTGCGAGATATTGAACTACTTAAAATCGGCCGTCATTTCCGTATAAACCCGACATGTAAAATTATTGTTGGAAGGAACAGTTCTGAGAACCAGACAATAAACTCCCTTTCAGAAGAAGATGACCTGCTACTTCAGGCAGTATCTGTGCCGGGTCCTACTGTACTTGTCTCAGGCATATCTTCACCTGAAACTGACAAATTGGCTGCTGTTATGACCGTGTCATACAGTGATGCAGGAGAAGATGAGGTAACAGAACTTCGGCTGACCAGGAAAAATCAGGGAATTATCCTTAAGACAAAAGGCAGGATAAAGAGCGAGCTGAAACACTACATGATTTAATGCATGAATCCTGCCCCATTTTTCTGCTGCGGCTTGTCCTGTCGGGACAGGCTGGATTAGGCTGATTATTTGACAGTAAAGCCCCCTCCCCCTCATTCATAGCGGGTTCCCAATTTCATGTTTTCAGTCTCTATTACAATAAAAAAATTAGTTTCGTCCTACAAAGGCTCTTTAGCCATTTACAAGACCTTCAATATTTAGTTCCCCTTCAACCGTAAGATCCTATTAACAATCGGTGTACTGCGTAAAGTCTCTATTACCTGCTGACTCTCCATAACAGTCTTTTCCAGTGTTTCTATCTCTGCCTCAGCATTATCGATCTGGTCTTTTAGTTCAACAATCTCCATATCAAGATTAAGAATCTCTATTCTTTGTGCGCGAAGGTCTGCATTATCCTCCATAGCTTTTATCTTGAGAGATACGGCCTTTATCTCGTCATTGAATATTAAAATTTGCTGCTGTAATACTGCAACCCGAATTTCACTCTTTGTGATCTTTTTCTGATATATCCCCTCCTTCGGCATGGTAACATACAGAAATAAAAGGGCCATTATAAAGACCAGGATCAGGACTCCACCTATCTTTATCGCCCCAATGAACATATTCCTCAATAATTCCCCAATATCCTTTGTCTGTCTGACAATATTGGATACAGCGCTGTAGGAGGTGCTTTTCCCCTTTAATTGAAGCCTTATAAGACCAATAGCCTCTTCAACGGCCTTCAGGTCAGCCTCAAGAGTACTGCCTAATGTGACTAAAAAATCACTATTATGGTTACCCTTGTCCGTTTCCATCATAGCAGCGGCATTGCTGCGGATCTTTCCAATTATCCCATCTGTGTCAACCTCGTTAATAAACTTGCCAGGGAAGCTCTTTTTAAGGGTAACAATCTCCTTTTCAAGTTTTATAAGATCCTCTTTTATATAGTTACCAATCTTTTTCAAAAAAACTTCCGAGCAAAGGTATTTATTCCCCATGAGCAACAAAAGAGCACTTTCCCTAAGACCAATCAAGGCCTTTGCGTTATGTTTGGAATCTGCCATCAACCTCCCCTGTTTTGGACCTTAAAGAGCAGAAAACTGGTATTTAAAGTCTGAAAAATATCAGATGAAAATCATTGCTGGTTCAGTCAGTTTAACAAAAACAGTTATCAAATGCCGTTAGAAAATTTTTCACTTGCGACAATTTTAAAAATTAAGTATATCAGGAAACAAATTTTTATCAAAAAGAAATTAACTGAAGAAAACTTTTGCCCATATAAATCTGCTTCAGAGTGTCCACTTTTCTTTAAGTTTATAAGAGACGAAGATTTCAACCATATAAATATAAACAATATTTTGAGAATTAAAATCTTAGTCTAATCTGAAACTGGACGCAAGAGGATGTTATATATTAGCTCATATAATTCAGGATTAATCATTACATACTAACCTCTTATAACCTTTGAGACATCTCCTCGCAACATGAGATATAATAAAATTATTTAATCATCTCATGCCTTTGACAAGGCTAGACTCTCAACCGTGGAACCTCAGACATTAAAATTATGAGGACAGATTGGCAAAAGCAGCCCTTCTGTAAAATAAATGTGCTTAATTTAATACAATGGATATGGTTATGTCAAAAAAAACTATACAGGGCAGAATAACTATAGATCAGGAAATTTGCAAAGGATGTTGTCTTTGTAAATCGGTCTGCCCTAATGAAAAAATCTCAATTTCAAAAAAGCCAAATCAACAGGGGTATTATCCAGCAGAGTTCTCTGATAATGAAAATGACGGGAAGGTATGCATAGCATGCGGTAATTGCGCTATTATATGCCCTGATATAGCTATAGAGGTCTATCGTGACTGAAAAAGTCTTAATGAGCGGAAATCATATTGTAGGCGAGGCTTCAGTTCTCGCCGGGTGCCGTTTTTATGCGGGGTATCCGATAACTCCACAAAATGAGCTGACCGAATATATGGCCAGTGCAATGGCCGGACTGGATGACGGCACTTTCATACAGGCTGAAAGTGAGATTGCTGCCATAAATATGGTTATTGGAGCAGCTATTGCAGGATGCAGAGCCATGACCAGCTCTTCAAGCCCTGGAATAAGCCTTAAGCAGGAAGGAATCTCTTTTCTATCTGCGATGGAACTTCCTGCAGTGATTGTTAACTGCATGCGCGGCGGCCCGGGTCTGGGGAATATAGCACCTTCTCAAGGTGACTATTTTCAGGCCACAAGAGGCGGTGGACATGGAGATTACAGAAATATTGTACTTGGTCCTGCTTCAGGTCAGGAGCTGGCTGATCTGACCAGAAAGGCATTTGATTACGCGGATAAATACCGAACACCTGTCATAATACTGCAGGACGGAATGATGGGCCAAATTCGTGAACCCGTGGAATTTCCAGAACCCATCAAAATTCAGGAGCTTCCCCCGAAGCCATGGAAGCTGGATGGGGCAAAAGGACGCCCCAGCCGTATTATTAAATCCCTTCTCCTAGATCCAAAGGTGGAAGAGGATCTTAACTGGAAACTGGTAAAAAGATATGAGACAATTGCGCGGGACCTACAGCACGCAGAAACCTACCTGACAGATGATGCCAATCTTGTGATAGTAGCCTATGGAACAGCAGCAAGGATTGCCAAAGGTGCTATAAACCGGGCACGTGAAGAGGGAATAAAAGTGGGACTCTTCCGGCCTGTCACTTTATGGCCCTTTCCCAAACGTTCCCTTGTGGATCTGAGCAGTTCTGTTAAAAATTTTCTGGTCTTTGAAATGAGTACCGGACAGATGTTGGAAGACGTACAACTCTCACTTGAGGGAAGAAGCAGGATATATTTTCATGGTCGTCCGGGAGGTGTTGTCTCAACTCCTCTTGATATTAAAAAGGTAATTACGGATTGCTTTAAACAAAATGGGCTTGGCTGAAATATTAACTGCAGGTGCACTTCTTTTGGAAGAGTTCTGACATATAAAACAGACAGGATAAGAAAAATGAGTGAAAAGATTTTTAAAAGGCCTGAAATACTGAAAGATGCAATTTTCCATTACTGTCCCGGATGCGGTCACAGTATCATTCACCGTCTTGTGGCAGAGGTTATTGAAGAACTCGACATCAAAGATAAAACTATTGGAGTTCCCCCTGCAGGATGTGCGGTACTTGCGTATAACTATTTTGATATAGATATGGCAGAGGCGGCTCATGGAAGAGCAGCCTCTGTAGCCACAGGCATTAAAAGGGTTCTGCCCGACAGGATAGTCTTTACCTATCAGGGTGACGGAGACGTAGCAGCTATAGGAACTGCAGAGACAATACATACCGGGAATCGGGGTGAAAATATTACTGTCATATTTGTGAATAATGGAGTATATGGCATGACCGGAGGCCAGATGGCTCCCACCACCCTATCCGGACAAGCTTCTACTACCACTCCAGGAGGTCGAAGCCCTGCAAGAGACGGCTCGCCCTTAGACCTCAGTGAAATGCTTGCCATTTCTGATGGCCCTGTATACATAGAAAGGACATCAGTAACTTCGCCAAGGAATATCAGGCGGACAAAAAAGGCATTAATAAAAGCATTTGAGATCCAGATGGCAAATAAGGGATTTTCTCTGGTTGAGATCCTTTCCCCCTGCCCGACAAACTGGAAGATGACACCTGTGGATGCCTGTAAATGGGTGGATGACACCATGTCCGATGTATTCCCCTTAAAAGTGATTAAAGATAAAAGTGGTGAAAAATAAAAAAGGATCAATTTGAATTATGATTACAAAGACAATCTTTGCAGGATCAGGGGGACAGGGTGTCCTCATGATGGGATACCTATTAGCAGTGTCAGCCATGAAAGCTGGCATGCAGGTTACCTATCTCCCTTCATACGGAGCTGAAGTCCGCGGAGGAACAGCCAACTGCACAGTGGCAATATCAGATGAAGAGATTGCCTCTCCCGTAGCTTCATCACCAGATTATACGGTTGTGCTTAACCAGCCATCAATGATGAAATTCCAGGACCAAATGAAGAAGGGAGGAGTTATGCTCATAAATTCCAGTCTTGTTAATGGAGATCCTACCAGAAAGGATATAGAGGCAGTAAAACTTCCTGCAAGTAAATTAGCAGCAGATCTGGGAAATGAACGTACCCTTAATATGATTGTGGTTGGGGCATTCGTTGCAAAAACAAGGATTATTTCTGCAGAATCTCTCACAGAGGGGCTGAAAGAGGTATTTAAAGGCAAAAAACAAGGTATTATTGATTTGAATCAGAAGGGACTGAACGTTGGAGCTGATTATATTCTGAAAACCGAAAACAAGATCTGAATTTTCTTTCCTGCCATTGCTTGACAGGTCTTTCGTTCCTCGCCGGGATACCTCATGAAAATTAAAGTAATGAGTAAAAAAACCGGTTGAGGTCCTTGACCTGAAATATTTTATGAACCAGTTATCTCTTATAATCCTTATCTTTCATCACTATCAAAGACGGATCATAATCCTCCACCTTCTCATACCCCAGGAGATTCAAAATAGTAGAAGCCACATTTGAAAGTCCCTGTTCCCCCGTTTTAGGGGCCAGATCATATTCATCGTGATAACCAGGATCATAGATTATAAACGGCACCCGATTCAATGTATGCGCTGTTTTGCTCTTTTTATTTCCTTGTTTATCAAGGGTGAACATCTCATCCGAATTACCATGATCCGCAGTAATTATTGCTATGCCTTCAAGCTGCCTGATCACGTTCAGCAGCTCACCCACACATCTGTCCACTGCCTCCACAGCAATAACAGCCGCATCTAAAAATCCTGTATGACCGACCATATCACCATTAGCCAGATTCAATCTGCCAAATCGGTACTCACCGGTTTTAAGAAGCTCTATAGCTTTGTCCTTGATTTCAACAGCCTTCATATTCGGGGCTTTATCGAATTCAATCTTGTCTGAAGAAATCTCTACATAGCGCTCAAGAGATTCATCAATATAACCTGAACGATTACCATTCCAGAAATAGGTTACATGCCCGAATTTCTGGGTCTCAGATATGGCGAACATCTTTACTTTTTCTGCACAAAGATATTCACTTACAGTCCTGTCAATATGCGAAGGCTGCACAAGATAATCAGGCGGGATATTCAAATCCCCATCATATTCCATCATGCCGGCATAAAGGACATCAGGAAGAGGCCCCCTGTCAAAATCAGAAAACTCCTTTTCACTAAAAGCTCGAGAGATCTCAATAGCCCTGTCTCCTCTGAAATTAATAAAAATAACAGCATCACCATCACTCACTGGTCCCACAGGATAACCTGAAGCATCTGTTATAACAAACGGATCAAGATACTGATCTGTCATTTTCTCATCTTCTTTATAATATGTACTGATTGCTTCTTCAGAACTGCTAAACTGCCGCCCAATCCCTAAAACATGGGTATCCCAGCCCCTTTTTACTATATTCCAGTCGGCATTGTACCTGTCCATTGTCACCTTCATTCTTCCACCACCTGATGCAATGGCATAGTTCAGACCTTTTTCCCTGGAAATTTTATCTAAACGATCCTGAAGGGGCACCACATAATCCAGGGCAGATCTCTGACCCACATCCCTCCCATCAAGCAAAATGTGGATACGCACTTTTTTAAAATCAGTCTCCGCGCATCTATCTATCATAGTATAAAGATGATCTATGTGGGAATGCACATTTCCATCAGAAAGAAGGCCTATGAAATGCACAGCACCACCTTTCTCCGCCCTCTTTTCAATCCTATGCCATTGGTCGGACTGAAACACTGTCCCATTTTTTAAAGCAGCGTTCACCAGACGGGCCCCCTGATCAAAAACCCTCCCAGCACCAAGGGCATTATGCCCTACTTCACTGTTTCCCATATCTTTGTCTGTGGGAAGCCCCACATAACTTCCATGGGCGTTCAGCTCTATAGTCAGCTCAGATGCGAACAGTTTATCAAGCGTGGGCGTATCAGCAATATAGACAGCATTACTATTATTAGGTTCTCCAATTCCGATACCGTCCATAATAATAAGCAGCAATGGCCCCTTTCTGCCATTAAAGGATTTCAGTTTTTCGAGCTTTAATGTCATGGTACAAATCTCCAGAGGAGGTAATATATTTTTGCTTAGACATCTATTAACATGATATTTTATAGATAAAAGAGTCAAGCCGGTCAAGATAAATAGCAATCAATGGAACTATCCTCCAAACGCAGGGAATAGTTACAGATGCAAGGCAGTAAAATCTGTTTCTCCCGAGTAATAGATCTCTACCCTGCCCTGTGTTGAGAAAAAACTGTTTCAATATTACCGAGTGAATCAGGTAATGATTCCGGCCCGCCTCTTACCGCGATAAAAACAGCAGGCATCCCGGGAGTGAGCAGTCCCGCAGTTTCCTCCAGCCCAAGCAATTTGGCGCCCTCAAATGAAGCACATCTGACAGCTCCTTCAATAGTATATCCAGCGGACATGAAAAGTCTTATCTCCTCATGGACCGCCTTTCCATGGTGAACTCCCGGGCTTCCTGAATCTGTACCAACAGCAATATTTACTCCATACTGGATTGCCATTGATATCTGTTTGAGCTGACTGTCCAGATTCTTTTTTGCAATGTCATATTCAGGGGTTCCCGGCCTGAAAATCCGTGAATATGCCTCCATTGTAATAGCAGTCGGCACCCAGATACACCCCTTTTCTGCCATTACGCCCAAATTTTCATCCCCCATGAAAAAACCATGCTCTATTGAATGACATCCGGCATCAATTGCTATCTTCACAGCCTGTTGACCGTTTGCATGCACCATTGTTTTGAGACCAAGTTTCTTTCCTTCCTTCACAGCCCTGCCAAGTTGTCCAGGATCAAACTGAGCAGGAGTTTCCTTTCCAAATTCAGAGAGGCTATTCAAACCTGAATTTATAATCTTGATGTGATCAGGAATATCTTTAATCAATGATATGGATTGAGCAAGATCCAGTCCGTAAAGAGGAGATCGGCCTATCAGGCTGCCATAACGTCCTTGCGCATGCCATGCCCTCCCTGCAGCCTTAATAACAACACCTGCTCTCCCTTTTATTAAATACTCATCTCTATAGCGAAGGGCATGTCCCTTGTGATCTCCACCATCCCTCAAGGCTACCACACCGTATCCGGAATGCTCCATAAGATGCCCGGCAATTACTCTCCTGATATCATCATAAGAGTTATTAAGCTGACTATCGCGAAACGATCTGTCCTCGTTGCCAGGCATGGAAAGATGAACATGGCAATCGATAAGGCCTGGAATAATTGTACAGTGTGAAAGATCCATTGTCTCCCGGCATTTTACCTGCCCATCATCCCGGTCACTGATAGACACTATCCTTCCATCTGAAATATCTAACTGAATGTCCCGCGCGAGCGGGCTTCCTGTACCGTCAATAAGCCAGCCAGCTGAGACAGTTAATGATTTATCAGGATAACAGGTCATACCATTCTCTATTGCTCATATTATGCCTGGATAAAATTGAATATCTCCGGACTATTTGAGCTCCCTTTAAAAAATCAGAAATCAATCCATTTATAAGTTATAAGACCCTCAAAAACACAAACAAATATGCCTAAATATGCAGTTGAAATCTACTGTAGCTTGTCCGGTCAAGGCGAAATAAAGGTCGTTTATTTGACAGCTAAGCTGTACGCTTACCCACTCCTGCAGATCGGGGTCCCATACTCGGCACCTCGCTGCGAAGCCTACTGTGTTATCTGAGATTAATATCCATAAACTTCCTATTCCTGTTGATCTTGATGCTATTTAAAATAATGACAAAGGCCGGATATTTTATTTTGTTTTATGCGAATAGATTGAAATCACTTGACCTTTTGGCAAAAGTAAGTCATATCATATAGAGTAACTAAGATCTGCGGATATTTTATTTTTCATGGTTTTCAGGTCAGCATATGGATAGTACAACAATGATTCTTGTTGTCTTTAAAAGGTACATGCTTCTATTCAATATCTGACATAACCAGGAACTCTGATAAATGGGAAAAAATCAAAAAAAAGCAACCGTAATAACAATCAGCCTTATAGTGATCAGCCTCTTTCTCAGTATCTACATTACGGTTGAGGAGCGGATGCCAGGAATTGCAGTTGTCATTGTTACACTTGAGGACCAATATTATCATTCCATTTACTTTGATTATTCCTGTATTGCCGAAAAGACAGCCCAAACAATGACGCTTTCAGAGGCCATTTCACAGGGTTATATACCACACCCCTTATGCCGGGATCTGGGATATTTTAGAGGAAACCGGCGTTTTTTATTTCATCACACGCTCTCCAAATTGGGAATGAGTGTCAACACCCGCTGGGATAAATACGGAAATTGGTTATGGTAAGGAACCAACCCTGAATCCCTCCTAATGAGATATTTTTTCTATTTTATTCAAAGACTTTGCTTTATCCATCCTTTAGAAACATGTTAACGCATGAAATCTTGACACTAATAGTATAACAATAATCTGCAGGGGCAATTTTTTAGGAATCCATCTGTTATAATTGGACAGAGATGGGCGTGAACGGACAAAATAATGAAGGAATTAAACATGAATGTTACGGTAAAGGATTTGCCACAGAAATGATTTGAACCGGACAGCCCGGCTATTCACTTGGTTTTTTCTTAACCAAAGTGGCTACATTTTTTTTCAGCAAATCATAATCTTCTGTCAGGCTTTTTATTGTCTCCTTGCTTTCAGTTGAATAGAGTTGATATTTTTTCAACTTTAACCTGATATCGGTTACATCAGTATTTATAACAACACACTCACTTTTTTCGCTCTCGGCACTATGGGATGGAAGAGCCATGGCAATTACATATACAGGCCACCCTTTATTATTACGATATTTCCACTCCTCTCCCGTAAGCATCTGGCCCTTTAAGACCTTGACAACCTTATTTTTATACGAAGACCTGTAGTTCTTTGCAAGCAAACCCAACGGGCTCTTACCAATCATCTTTGAAGCTGTATAGCCGAACATCTTCTCACATGCATCATTCCAATAATTAACTTTCCCTTGAGAATCAAGTCTATAAACAGGCTTTGGGAATGATTCTTCTAAAAAATTAACATTTAACCCCAACTCCTGATCCTGATATTTGATCTCCTGAATGGTTTGTATAGCTCCTTTAATATCGCCATCATTGTCCAATATTGGAGCAGCAGTAATGATCACTTGCTGTCCTCCATTCAAACCAGGCAAAAAGATATTCAGTTCAAACCAGTCAGAATCAGTCCTGGACACAATAGAATCAGACAATGTCTCTTCAACAGAATCAATATCCCGTACAATCATGTCCGCAATACTTCCACTGCCATTAATGTCAAACCCATCCCATACCTTTTTGCCCATAATTTCTACAGCAGGGATCCCAGTTATTTTCTGGCAGGCATCATTCCACTGAATAACACGATGATTTTTATCCAGCACAAAGGCGGGAATGGGAGATCGGTCAAAGATATAATCAATGTATCTTTTTGATTCCCTGAGGGCCAATGTCTTCTCCTGCTCCCGGTCCAGTGCATCATTTTTTTCTTTTTCAAACAGAAAAGCAAAGGCCAATATTATTAAAAGAGATATGAGGTAAGCACCCATGGAGTATGTTGCAGTCATCTCAGGAGGAATAAAATCAGGAAACTGATATCCAAGACGATGAAGATATACGATGATCCCCGTCTGCACAAATACCACAGCAATCCAGACCGTGCCGGAAAAATATCCGTTAAGAAAAATGGCGAAGAGTACAAGTCCGGCACTCATTATCCAGCATGGCCTTATTACGCCTTCATAGGTAATGGCCCCTGTATTCCATGCAATGAAAAAAAGCGCAGCCCAGAGAATAAAAACAGCATAATTGCCCACAAGCAGAATATTCCTGGTTTTTCGCAGGGCAATTATTCCTGGGATCATTAGCAGGCTTGCTAAGATAAGTGTCTTAAAGATCAGAACGGAGCCAATGTACAAATAAAAAGGCCCCAGTATCATAGACAGGACAAAAAAAAGGATAAGCTGAAATGTATTTAAGATCCTGATCTTTTTCAGTGTTTCAGGTTCTGAAAATTCTATCCCACTGGTTACCAGATTATTTAAGAGTGATTTATAATCCATGCGCTATAATAGACAGAGAAAAAACATGAATTGCATACTTGGAAATCTCCAGGAATCATTATGATTAATGGTCAAAAAACCTCTTTATCAGCAAAGCTAATCATAAGATATTAGTTGTTATTTCACCAGCTTGATTAATGTGACAATATACCATACTAACGCCTTTAAAAAGCTCTCTACCATTGACCTCTGTTATTACCAATTCAAAGAATTCATCACCTTCTGTTCCGTTATCCGCGGTAAAGGTGTAAACCAAAAAATGACCTGTGGCAATAGAAGTGTCTTCTTCATCTTCCGGAAAAAATTTGTCATGCTCCAGAAAATATAATATCTGTCCTTCCATAATCTGCTTTATCATAATTGCAGCCTCAGTACCGCGGGCCCTGGACTGCCATGTATTATAAACCGGCATGGCTGTACCCGACAATATGCCTACGATGCTCAGGGTTACCAGTAGCTCTAACAATGTAAAACCTGTCTGTTTATTCATCCTAAAACCTCCTCTCCGAGATCCGTATTGTCATAACTGATCCCATTAGGCGTTAAAATAATAAACTCACCAGATTTTGGATTTGCAAGGGAAAGCATGTAACCTGCATTGATACTCTTCACATATGACAATAGATCCAGATAAATCAGCTCATTTTTCTTCATGGGAAGATATTTGGGGACAAGATCAACCAGCTGTTCAGGATATTTGTCATTTTCATAATGGGCATACCTTTTAATAGAACTGTCAACCATAAACAGGAACGCCCTCTCCTGCCTGACAAAATCGATCCTGTTGCCGGGTGCTTCCTTTCCGCCAAAGATAATCACGCCCCACATAACTGCAATCAAAACAGATGAGATGACAATAAAATAATGGAAAGGCCCCCATTCCACCTTTTTACCAAGAGCCTTACGCTTGGCCATGTCACGCTTGTCAACTATGGATGTCCCCCCCTGTGTGACTGACTGAAGCATAGCGCACTGAAAACAGAAAAATTCATCAGGCCTGACCTCTTCAATGCAGTCACCACATATAGGTATCCCACAGCTTGCACAGAACTGCTCTGCGTTACGCTCCTCGTGATATTTACATTTCATCTAACATCCTCTTAATTTAAATGATAAGGTCTGGACAATGGGCAAAATCAATACTAATGAAAATATAGATTTACAAAGGCTAAAATGAACAAGGACAATACTAAGATTTAGATTTCAGATCATTTCGGCAGTATGGACAGACCAGCCAGTCCATTTGAGCTATTCTTCCACAGGAATCACAGGTTGGAACCAAAGGTTTTTTACAGTATGGACAATCGCTGAAATCCAAATTCACGTTCTTCCCGCAAGAAGGACAAATTGTAGTTAGCTCCTCTTTCTGATGTACAGCCTTTAGTACCTCATCCAGCGTGGTTAAACCTTTTTCTATCCTATCCAGCCCGCTTATGCCTAATGTGGTCATACCGGTTGCCATTGCTGCCTCCCGGAGCATATCAGCAGTAGCTGATGCCTGAATAAGCTCTCTCATCTTATATCCTATAACCATTACTTCATCTATGACTGTGCGACCTTGGTAACCAAAATTCCCGCAACTGGCGCACCCGGTTCCGTGATAAAACTCAAATGGAAGTCCTTCCTTATTAAGATTCAGCCTGGAAAGATCCCTGGGATCAGGAATATATGATTCCTTGCAATCAGTGCATATGGTCCTTACAAGTCTCTGGGCAACAACACCCAGGATAGCAGAGGCTATAAGATAAGGAGGCATTCCAATGTCTATAAGCCTTGTGACCGCAGACGGCGCATCGTTTGTATGGAGAGTTGACAGGACAAGGTGACCGGTCAGAGAGGCTTGAAGTGAAATCTCTGCAGTCTCCATGTCCCTGATCTCGCCTATCATTATCACGTTAGGATCCTGCCTCAGAATTGAACGCAAGATAAATGGAAAAGTTAGTCCTACTTTTTCATTTATCTGCACTTGATTGATACCCGACAATTCATATTCCACCGGGTCTTCAACCGTAACAATATTGACCTCATCTGAACGGATCTCCTGCATACAGGCGTAGAGTGAAGAAGTCTTGCCGCTTCCAGTAGGTCCTGTAAACAGGACCATCCCCTGAGGCTGTTTTATGAAATTGCCTACAACTTTCCGGCTTTTATCGCCAAATCCCAATTCTGTAAGAGACAAGAAACTTTCGTCCTTGTTCAGTATCCTGATAACTACCTTTTCACCATAATAGGTAGGCAGGGTTGATACCCTAAGATCCACTGATAAGGTCTTTGACCTCACCTTAATCCTGCCGTCCTGAGGAAGCCTTTTCACAGAAATATCCATCCCACCTAGGACCTTGATACGCGAAACAATAATAGGCTGTGTCCACTTGGGAAGCTTGATAGAGTCCTGCAGTACTCCATCAACACGATTTCGAACCCTCACCTGGTTCTCCAATGCCTCAATATGCACATCACTGGCCCCTTTCTTGATGGCATTTCTGATGATCAAATCCACCATCTTGATAAAGGGAGAATTTTTAAACTCTTCTACCCGTTCTTCCTCTTCCACAACATCCTGGTCAGGAAGAAACTCCACTAAATCTTCATCACCTTCAAGTTTTGAAGCAACTTGATCGAGAGTTTTTCCCGGGTCAAAATGCTGCTGCAAGGCGTTAATTATCTGGGTAGGCGTTGATATTGAGGGTTGAATATTGTATCCGGTCATAAACTGCAGATCCTTGATAGTATTAAGGTCAAGAGGATCTGCCATTGCTACATTCAGTATATTTTCATTCAATTCTATTGGGACACAGATAAATCGTCGAGCGACTTCTCTGGGTATGCTTTCCACAACATTGGCAGGAATAGGGTAATCATAAAGGTCAATATAAGGTATTTTTAACTGCATAGCCAGGGCAAAGGCCATCTCCTCTTCTGATATGGTTTTCATCTCAATCAGTATCTCGCCCAGCCTTTTCCCTGTTTCCGCCTGAATCTTTAGGACCTCAGCCAGCTTCTCTTTTTTCAGCAGCCCGGTTTCCACAAGCAGTTCCCCTAATTTACGTCTGGGTGCGGAATTTTTCTGCCGCTGAAGTGCGCCGGTTCTGTAACCTATTCCTTTTGCCATTAATTTCGTCTCTTATCACTCATCCAATATGATCGTTTGTCGCTGAAGTATAGATATAAAAACTAATTTAAACATGCCACAGGAAAGACAAACTGTCAACTGTCATTAATAAACTCATTCGGATGTTTTTCACAAATTACCGAGGACAAAATTTCAGATATAATCCTGCCAGTTCTATAAAAAAAATCAGTCTCCCGATCTTTTAAGACAACTTGTTTCCTGTCGCAATATAACCAACCGGAAACGAAGATTTTCAAAAGCATGCCATTCTAATCTCAAGGCAAGCCTTAATATAGAAATTTATTTTTTTTAAAATGCATCCTTCTGTTAGAATTTTGAGGAGATTTCCTTTTGACATTAAACTGAATTTAGTATTATATAATATATATTATTAGAAATTATTCCATCTATTTCAGGCTCTAAATGGCTGTTTAACCTGTTTCTATTACTGGTTAATTAAATTATTTTCGAATACAGTTTTTCCATAAGCCTTTAGTTCACTTTGCTCGGCTAGAAAAACAGCCCTAAAATCAGTAAATTACAGATGCATAAAGTTATGTTTCTTCAAATATACCAATGAGCAGTGATATTCAAATTACCTTCATGCATAATTTTGACAAATATGGAAAACGATATTTTAAAGGTCAGCGTACAAATTATCATTTTTAAAATATATATTAATCATAATAATATCACTATAGAATATTACAGATGAAAAAAATAAATATAAAAACAATTGATATGATAAGGGGTTTCATCATTTCCGGTATATTTATCGGCCTCTCTTTCTATTCTTTTTCCCTTTTTGAATCCATTGAAAAGGTCTTATATGGAGTTGAGATGAGGATGGCCATCAGTCCCGGCCTACAGGAAAATAAAATCGCCATCGTTAACATTGATGAAAAAAGCCTGAAACAGCTCGGCCCCTGGCCGTGGCCGAGACATCTCATAGCTGAGATGATTACCATTTTAAAAGAAAACGGCGCACAACTGATAGGCCTGGACATTATATTCAACAACAATGAACAAAATCAAGGTCTTCAGGAGATAAGAGAACTCTATCAAGCCCTTATCCAGGAAAAGGCCATTTCTGAAGAAAAGGATGACTGGCTCCTTGAAAAAATACGAGGAGCTGAAGAACGCCTGGACAATGACAGCATACTTGCCAGGGCTGTAAAGGAGAGCAACAGCACGATACTCCCCGTAATAGGCAGTTTCGGAAAATATGACTCTGAACTCTTATTGGCACCAGACTCCATCCTGGGCCAAAACAGAATAGAACCAACTGGGATAAGAGCTAATATTGATAATTTTGCTCATGTAAATGAATTAACAACACCTTTTGAACAGCTCTTGGAAAGCAGTCATGGACTGGGCCACATTAACCTTTCACACGATGAATCACTGAAGGGCCGCATACACCTTCTGTTTCTCAATTACAGGGGACACCTTATACCTTCAATGCCTTTTCGACTGGCACTGGAGTATTTACTGGGTGAACAGTCTGAAGACCTGATTATTCAGGACGATGGTCTCCTGTTGGCGGATAACTATATACCTACAACAAACGGTGAAATGCTTATAAAATTTAAAGGGGCGGGCAGGTCTTTCCCTTATTATTCCTTTGTAGATATCCTGAATGTAAAAAAAGTGCCTGCTGTATTTCGTGAAAAAATAGTGCTCATTGGCTTTACCGGAAAAGAGGGCACCTCCGTCAATACACCTGTGGACATGGCAATGCCCCATGTCGAATTCACTGCGAATGTCATTGAAGCTCTGATGTCAGGAAGGTATCTGAAACGCCCAAATGGAACAGTCTTTATAGAAGCCATTATCCTGCTGATCTTAATCATGTTCTCATCACATTTCATGCCCCATGCAACAGCAATCAACCGGTTAAGTTTGGCAGGAATTTTCATAATTCTTGTGATTTTTACAGGCATCATCTCCTTTGTAGTGCTTGATATCTGGTTTAAGACAGTTTATATCTGCCTTGCCCTGATAACGCTAATGATTGAGATCTCCGTAACAGATCTTATAGTGAGCCAGAGGAATATAAAACTGAGCTCAAAGGAAATTGCTGAATCAAACAGGATGCTGGGACTGAGCTTCCAGAGCCAGGGTCTGTATGACCTTGCATTTGAAAAATTCCGGAGATGCCCCCTTGATGAGTCAATGAAGGATGTCATATACAACCTCGGATTGGATTACGAACGGAAAAGAATGATAAACAAGGCAATTGCCGTATATGAGTATATTTCAGAGAATGACAGTGATTTCAGAGGACTTAATCAACGGCTACCCAAGCTGAAAAAGGCTATAGCATTGGCACCTAGAAAACCTGGTGAAGCGAAAAAAGAAGATAATATAGTCGTTATAGACGGGATTGAAACTAAACCTACTGTGGGAAGGTATGAGATAATAAAAGAACTGGCTCATGGTGCCATGGGAGTTGTCTATAAGGCAAATGACCCTCAACTCAATCGACTTGTCGCAATCAAGACCATCCGTTTTTCAGATGAATTTGAGCAGAACCATGTGGAGGGAATAAAGGAACGCTTTTTTCAAGAGGCCAAGATTGCGGGCAAACTATCACATCGCTCTATCGTTGCTGTATATGATGCTGGAGAAGATCATGAGCTGACCTATTTAGCCATGGAATTTATAGACGGCAAAGACTTGCGCGCATACTGCAAAAAAGAATCGCTTCTACCTGTTAAAAAGGTCCTGTATATCGTCTCTGAGATAGCCTTTGCGCTGGAATACGCCCATACTCATAATGTTATCCACAGGGATATCAAACCTGCCAACATCATGCTTCTGAATGACGGTGTGGTGAAGGTAACTGATTTCGGGATAGCAAAGGCGATTCTGGAATCAACTCACAATCAGACCAAGAGTGGTGTAATACTTGGCACCCCTAATTACATGTCACCGGAACAGGTTACCGGAAAAAAGATAACCGGCCAATCAGATGTATTCTCTCTGGGTATTGTTATGTTTGAATTATTGACAGGTCAGCTCCCTTTTAAGGGGGACACTATTACTAGCCTGATATACAATATTACCCAGGGCAGGCACCCGTCTGTACGTAAAATTAATTCAAAAATCCCAAAGATATGTGAAATGGTAATTGATAAGACCCTTGCAAAATCCCCTGATAAACGATTCCAGAATGCTGCCCATATGGCAAGAAGCCTAAAATCCATACTCACTAAAATAGATAAACTGCAGCCAAAACGGTAAAAAATCACACAATGAAAATTAACCTTGTTCCGGAACATGGATCAACTGAACAATTATTAGAGACACCAAACTCATCCCTGCTCCAATTACAAATGGCAGGCGATAATCCACCATCCACATTATCCCGCATATTGCGGGTATGACCACTGCGGCAATATGGTTGATGGTTGTACCTGCTGCCATACTTGGCGCTATGTCTTCAGTGTCTCCAATTTTCTGAAAATATGTCTGAATAGCCATGGAAAAATTGAAAAAGACATGGTCAAGAATATATAAGACCGCCGGGAGAACCCATGACTTTACCATGGCATAGGCAAGAAAAATTATTATCAGGCTGAAATATTCCATAGAAAGCACCTTTCTCTCCCCAAAACGAATGATAGCCTTACCAATCAAAGGATTTAAAAAATAGCCTATGATGTTGTTTAGGATAAACAGGACAGTGATAGCCTGAATAGTATACTCAAACTTTTCCACAAGAAGAAGTACTGCAAACACTATAAATATCTGACGCCGCGCCCCTCCCATAAATGTAATAAAATAAAAGAGCCAATATTTTCTCTTTAAAACTATTTTTATGCGCTGCGGAGGAATGCCGAAATCACTGGGATCCTGAATATATCCCCATATGCCGGCAATTAAAATCAGCCCGCCCATAACAAGGTAGATTTCCACATACCCCATAACAAATGCCAGTAAATAAATAAGTATTCCGGCAACTATATTTGATAATGACGCAAAACTGCGGAGCCTGCCTAATATCCAGGGAGAAGTGGTCTTATCAAAATACTGCAGAGTCAGGGATTGGCTTATTGTCTGATAGTAATGAAATCCAAAGCTCATTGCAAATGTGGTAATCAGCAATCCCCAATATGTAGGGAAAAGACCTGTTACTGCAACACCAATCCCTAATAAAATAATGGAGAGAGCAGCCAGACGATGCTCTTTGATAATAAGCAGGATAAAGACAAGTAGAAATGCGAGGAAGCCTGGTATCTCCCTGACAGATTGAATCATTCCAACATGCTCGCCGGAAAGCCCTGCAGTCTCCACAGCAAAATTGTTAAAGAGTGTACGCCAGGTAAACAAACCCATGGTACAACTGACAGTAAGTACGATAAGAAAGGCATACATTTGTTTTTGTTTGGTGTTATTCATTCTGAAAATAAAACCTTATTATTATAAAAAGTAAACGATTTATACTAGGCGCTAAACCTAGAATTGCATAAATAACATGGCAAAATGAGCTTAAAAACTCAGCAGCGTTCGGATGGATACCGGCTGGTCGTCTAATGCGGGATTAAAAAAAGATCGGCGCACTTTACCACTATTCAGATGATTTTTACTGAATAGGAGTAATGAGCTTTACATAAATCTTAAAGTTACTTTAAATCCGGATCAGGCAATTTTATCTCAGCTAAAACTGCCCCTATTGTTGAAAAGATAGTAAGAGAAAAAACACGCCACATACAGGTTACCAGGGACTCACTAAAATCAAAATATCCAAAACCACTCCAAATTATCGGTATCAATGTATAAAATATACCTGCCAATCCTCCGCAAAGAGCAGCGCTGGCAAACCTTTTCCACAGGGCGGTACCGGCAGCTCCAAGGGTTACAGCACTTCCGCACAACACTGGAATGAAAAATGTAATCCACCAAATATCTGACAGAGAAGGAGACACTCCCCTGTTCAGGGCCCAAAAATTATCAGCTATTCCAAATATGGCTGCACCTGTCAACGCACAGGGTAGAACATGCCAGTATCTTGATTTGAGATCAACTCTCTTCTCAATACGCTTTCTCATCCTTCTTCTGAGTGTGAGCGGCAAGTTATAGAACATGCCGTAAACCTTATGCTCTAAAAGAGCCCCATGCTCGCCAAACACTGGTACGCTGTGTGCAGCATTTGTAGCCCAGTGGCCAGCCATGAATCTTGCCATTGCCGGATATCTGTAAGTCATCTGTATTGGAAAAGCGAGATAACCAATATACTTAAAAAAACCAAGAAATACGGCAATGTTGTAATCCTTAAAATTACGCTCCTTAATAACCAGATATAGCACATAAAGCCCTCGCACAAGGGAGCCTGGGGAAATGGGCACGACCTGAAACACCGCAATTATTCCTAATCCATGGACAAATGCCTGCTCTCTGGACAGTTCAGGGTGCATCAATATATAAATACCTGCTACCATAAGCGAAACCACCTGAGTCACCGGCAGGGTACATACATGCACTGCAAGGCTTTTAAGGTATTTCTGAATAAAGGGCTCTTTTATCTGAGAAAGAATGGTTTCTGAGTCATCTTCGCTGATAATATGCTTCTGCTTACCCTCTTCAACCATATCGCGTAACCACTGTTCCCTCATCTCAGGGTCAAAATAGAGTTTTACTGGCCTGATCAATAAATAATATAAATTGCCCTTTACAAATTCCCAATCAGTAAGGAATCTGTGCACAAAAACAACAGGTATGATAGAAAGAGGAATATGCCATAAAAGAGGCCAGCGTATCTTGATTATGGAACCGACCTGTCTGGTACTGATACGGCCTGCCCTGTGCCAGGCAATTGTTTTCTCAATAACCTTCGCCTGAAAAGCCCGTTTAAAATAATCCCGACTGGTAAACAGGCTGCCATAGTGATCACGCCAATATTGCTGCCCCCAAATACGCCTGATAAAGCGTCCGAGCAAAGGTATGAAGCCAACAAGGAGAAATATCAGAGTTAGTACCCTGCTCTTTTCCAATCTCTCCTGACACTTTTCATTAATCAGGTTTCTCACCTTCCATCCATTTACAGCACTGGCCAATATGGTGGACCAGAGTTTTTTACTGAAGAGCAGACGCACGTGATTATGAGTAATGTCAGGGATCGAATCCCGGTATATGTGCTCATCTTTTTCCAACTCTTCCATCATCCGGTTCATGCCGGCAAACTCTTCCTTATATACCTCCACATATTGCTTCAACTTATTAATATTTCCGCGGTCAAACTGGATCAGACTGCCCCTGAAAAAGCCCTTAAATATCAGTCCGAAATCTCCTGGACTCATTGGCAGAAAAGGAAGAAGTGTAAGGCCCGCGCGAAAATCAACTGCTACCAGTCCTTCATCTGGCGAATTGTTTCTATCTGTCCTTTTCAGGCAATTGGGCTGGCTCTTCCAGGTGGACCATTCATATTGTCTGGCAAACTCATGTGCACCCATATCATGTAGAAGCCGAACAAATTCTGTCATAAAGACCTTTTTTGCACGATATTCAGGTGACCCCAGATGCCCTGTATCAATCTTTTTGCCACGTTCCCAATAATTCAGCAGGTCAAGATATTCATCTACCTCAAGCCTCCAAGTCCGGCCATCTATCCATTCACTCAATTCACCACAACTACCGAGTGTAGGGTCAACAAAGGTAGCAAGTATGTCTGTAACATTGTTTTCATTACCAAACCTAATCTTTGCAGCCCGCCTGATAAATTTCTGCCAAAGGGCGCCGGATCTGGCAGCAACAGGATTAACCTGAAGTTGAAAAGGCCCTTGAAAACCAATCCAATACAGTGCATCCCTGAATAACCTTGAGCTGTTCTCAGGGGGGATAAGGATCTTCACAGCATAGGTCCCATCCTTTTCAAGTCCTTCTACGGGTCCGTCTGACTCTATATCCAGGACCTTCACCCTGTACACCTGCCCGGCAAATCCCCCTCCCACAAATTTATCAACGAGCAGACGAATATGTCCCTTGTTCGCCTCAGCCACACTGATGATGTCATAATCCAGTTCAGTACCTGAATCATAGTGCGCCACATGCATAGGTCTATAAATTGAGGTCTTTTGAAACTCTTCTTCAAGTCTTCTGTATAAGTCAACAGAATTTTCAATATTCATTTTCAGCTCTCTTATTTCACAAGGGGAAAAGGCATCCAAATATTCGACGGCAGCTTTCCAACAGATATGTCTAATTATTATTCTTTATCAGGGTTTAAATCCAACCTGCAAGGGATAGCATAAATATCAGTCATGGTCAATCTGAACAGCGGCATGTTAATATTATAAAGGCTCCTGCCACGACAAGATGATACATAGTTCCATAGAAAAAAACAGATTGCTCGTTTCAATGAGTATCAAATTTTGCCAGTGTTTAAAAATACAACACTGAAAACAATCCACTAAAGTATGATTTGAAAATGACCGATACAAGATGGAGTTGAAAAAAATCATAAGGCCATTAACAACAAAAGCAGAATTAATTGTTAAAATGGTATATTTATGCTAAATAATAATTTTACATAATACCTGAATTTTATAAGCATCGAGCTTACTGCATCCGGGAACCCGCTACGAAGTAGTGGGCCTGCGCACAGCGAAACTCGTGCAAAGCAGATATAAGGCATCAAGTACTTGAATCCTAGACCCTTTTATCACAGTAGATTATGATCCCCTTCAGTATTGTTTATGCAAGATTAAGGTGATATAATATAAATTTACTAACGTGAATATTTTAAGACTATCAATATTTCAGCCCCAACAAGGCATGACATAACTCAAGCCGAATATGGAGAGAAGAGGGTAAGGGAAATGAACAGAAAAGGCTTCACTTTACTGGAACTTATGGTGATTTTAGGAATTTTTGCCATATTGGCCACCATAGCCATACCAGGTTTCAATGCGTGGATTCCTAACCAAAAACTTAGAAGTACGGCAAGAGATCTTTTTAGTGATTTAAATATGGCAAAACTCAAATCATTAAAAGATGCAAACACTCTTGTAGTAGTTAAGGTGGATCCAAACAATGAAAAATATACAATCTGGTTGGATACCGTTTTAAACTGGGCTTTAGACGGGACAGAGGAGATTCTGCTCAAAGTAGTACTACCGGGAGAGCCTCTTGACGAGCCGTGGAAAAGAACAAGGACAGAAGGAATTGATATTATTTCCACTACCATGCCATTTAATACATTTGCCTTCAGTAGCAGGGGAATGACTGCGTCGGATCTTGACCCGCCTACTTCAGGTGACTCTTATGATGTCTATATGAAAAATTCAAAGGAACGATATATGGGAGTTAG
The DNA here is from genome assembly GCA_019307745.1 of Deltaproteobacteria bacterium. Taxonomy (GTDB): domain Bacteria; phylum Desulfobacterota; class DSM-4660; order Desulfatiglandales; family HGW-15; genus JAFDJA01. Next base: position 25,726 of record JAFDJA010000062.1, read on the forward strand.
AATAAGCAGGGCCGGGAGCCTCTCGATAATAAAAAGCACGGATGGGGGAACTACCTGGATTTCCGATTGACTTGAATTCTAAAAGCAGAGGAGGATAAATATTACGGTTTTAAGCCTTATATCTAAATCATGATATCAAACAACTGTAGAAATATTCATATTTACGATATAAAACCGGTTTCTGCTCTACCCCCCCCTGCCGCAGACCTGAAAAATTTCAAACCTAAAGCCCCAGATCCTCATTGATAAGGACAATCTTTATTCTCCCCTTGGGAAATGACTTCTCTGTAATAGTCCATGCATTGCATATGCGATCCGGGCTTTTACATTCTTCACAGAATGAGGTCTTAATACAAGGCGTTTTCTTGTCCAGCCGCATGGAATTGACTGGTGCTGAATAATTTTTTATACGATACATGGCCCAATCAAGGTCCGGGACAATCTTGTTTCTGCCAATCAGAATTATCACGTATTTAGGACCAAAGGTAATGGCAGCAACTCTGTTTCCATACATATCAAGATTTACAAGCTGACCCGAATCTGTAACAGCATTAGTTCCGGTTATAAAAAGATCCGCAAGAAGCGCCTTCCTTCTCAGTTCAAGGGCGTCTTCCCCGGAAAGCCCTTTGTTGTAAGTATCAAGGATCTCCAGACCGGACACCTTTTTTACTGCATCGTATACCCCGGTTGAACCAAATGTCATTGACCCTCCCCAGGATACACTTCTGGCTCCAGTTTCAGGGAGAATCTTATTCAGGACAATATCCCTTGCCATCTCTGAGTTTTCAGCAACATAGACCTGAAAATTATTCTCCTCCATGACCTTTTGAAGTTCACTTAATCTCATACGCCAATATTGATCCTGAGGTTTTTTCATTTTATTCCTCCTCCTATGAAAATAAGTGGTTGGTTATCTCATATTAATTATGCTAAATCAACAATCAAATTATTATTTTCACATACTTAGTAACAACAAATATTGTATATTATAAACAACTTACAGTACATGAAAAAATATGAATCAAACAGCAAAAGATTCAATACTCATCTGTTATTGCAACTGGATGCGGAGTAATATCAGGATTAAATGATTCTTGACAAAAAAATAGAATTTAATACGGACAGATCCATTAAAATATGGTAGTCAATTTTGTAATATTTCTACCGCAAAGGAGGAATATTATGGCGGCAATATCTATTTCCGGACAGTTTGGTGCAGGGGCATGGCGCATAGGAAGGATTGTAGCCAAACATCCGAACTATCAGCTGGTGGACAACCGTATATTAAATACGGTGGCCGAAGATGGCAATGTATCATTTGACTGGATCAAATTGATGGAAAAATCAGCAGAGATTGGCTTCTTCGCCTTACATTTCAGGCATTATAAAAATTTATCATATGGGCCATTGAGAACCTAGAAAAGGATCAAGACCAAATCTGTCCATAATCACTCACAAATTAAGGGAGGAAAATAACAGAGTAATGAAGCAGTATTTTAAAAAAATGACACCTTTTGGAAAACCAGTTTCCGATAAACAGAAGGAAAAAGCCAGACAAAGCGCTGAACAGATACATAAAGCAGAAAATGAGGTTTCTGCAGCAGTAGAGTCTGTAATGAATATAGGAAACCAGGCCGAAACAAACAATAAAAAGAAACAGATGACCATATGGCAGAGGATTGAGTACCTAATCGATCCGGGCACATGGTGTCCCCTTCACACCCTGTATAATCCCAATGCCAATGCCGAAGGCACAACAGGCGTTGTTGACGGTCTGGCAAAGATTAACGGGAAATGGGCAGTAATTATCGGTTTCAATAACAAGGTTATGGCAGGGGCTATGCTTTCCGGCCAGGCAGAAAACCAGGTCCGCGTAACCGATATTTCCAAAAGATTAAACATCCCCCTCGTGTGGCTTGTAAACTGCAGCGGAGTCAAATTGACTGAACAGCAGGAAATCTATGCGGGCCGTAGAGGAGGCGGTACCCCATTTTTTCGGAATGCGGAGCTGTCGAACAAGGGAATCCCTATAATTGGCGGCATATACGGAACAAATCCTGCCGGGGGCGGATATCAGGCAATCAGCCCTGCAATCATACTTGCCCATAAAGAAGCTAACATGGCGATCGGCGGCAAGTGTATTGTAGAAGGAATGACCCCCAAAGGCTCTTTCGATCAAAAAGGGGCTGAACGCCTTATTGATATGGCTTGTCAATTCAATCATTCTCCCCCTCCGGGAGGAAGTTCTATTCACTATGATAAAACAGGTTTTTTTAGTGAGTTATATGAGACCGAACAGGGCGTACTGGATGGGATAAAAAAATACATGGCCATGATACCCGCCTATGATCCCAACTTTTTTTGTGTAGCAGAACCTAAAGAACCCAAATTCGCAACAGAAGACCTCTATTATATTATACCGTATAATCAAAAACGGGGTTATCCCATCAGGGAGATACTTGCCCGCATCTTTGATAACAGCGAACACATGGAATTCCGTCCGGATTACGGCCCGGAGGTCTATACGGGACTTGCGAAAATCAATGGATTTCTCACAGGATTCATCGCCAATTGCCAGGGATTCCTTGGCAGAGACTATCCTGAATATTCATCCCATCCAGGCATCGGAGGCAAGCTCTACCGTCAGGGATTAATAAAGATGAATGAGTTTGTGACCCTCTGCGGCAGAGACAGAATTCCCCTCATATGGATTCAGGACACATCAGGAATTGATGTTGGAGATGATGCGGAACGGGCTGAGCTGCTTGGTCTGGGCCAATCCCTTGCATATTCAATCGAACAGACGGATATCCCCCAGATCTGTATTGTTCTAAGGAAAGGATCGGCAGCCGCGCATTATATTATGGGGGGACCTACTGCGAATAATCATAATGCATTTACACTTGGCACACCGACAACCGAAATATATGTTATGCATGGAGAGACAGCTGCAGCAGTTCAGTTTTCTCGTAAACTTGTAAAGGAAAAAGAGCAAGGCAGGCCGCTTCAACCTGTTGTTGACAAAATGAACGAAATGATAGACCAGTATCATGACTGTTCCAGGCCGATATATTGTGCCAGTCGAGGATTTGTTGATGGAATAGTCCCGTTTTCTGAACTAAGAAGATATATCAAGGCGTTTACAGGCTGCTCTTACCAAAACCCAGGATCCATATGTCCACACCACCACATGATTCTTCCCAGATTAATAAAAGGATAAACCATAGGAGCGCACGCTTGCTGCTTTAAATAAGTCAGCTATCCAGGTGAAATTCTCCTACCATTGAAACCTAAAAAGCCCTGCTGTATGAAAACGGCAGCAGGGCCTTTTAATAATTCGTATTTTAAACATCTTGTTGTTGGGCAATTACACCCTAGAAATCAATAGAGATTCTACATTGAAGCCGATGCTGTGCCAAAGTCTGCTGCCCGGTTTGTTTATCATACCCGCCAATCGCATTCCTGTAATTACTCCACAGTCTGCTCAGGTAGGTATATTGGGGAGTAATGGTCATCATATCAGTGGGCTCCCATGAATACGCCATCCCCCAGTTCCACCTGTGGGCAGTTCCCCATGTCTGTTCTTTGCTACCCGAAATTCTGTTTATTTTCCCTGTTATATTTACGCGGGCACGACCATAGGACAATGTCCATTTCCCCAAGTTGGCAGAGACCCACCCACACAACGTGTCTGCAGGAAGCACTTTAAAGGGATAATCTGATACACCTGAAGGATCTGTAAGAGTGTTATCATATATATCCTCAATCCAATAGGCAGTGCCTTCCAAACCCTTATGAGTTACTATATTTCCTGTTCCAAGATTCTCCCCTTTGGTGATCTCTCCCTGAACATTAAAAATCCAGAACTTTGTCTGCATTGGAAGGCTCACTACCCACTCTTCCACCTCAGTTTGCCAACCTTTTCGACTAACAGTATCCGGGTTAGTCTCGAAATATTGTTTATCAAATTCATATTTGGCATAATGCAAAGCCGGATAAAAATCAAAGGGGCCCGCAGAAAATTCATATCCTATCTGCGTAACAGGCAAAAAAGTTTCATCAAATGGCGTATCACCTTCAAACGGATTAAGTGTTATAGCGGGTGAGAGACGTACAGTTTCCTGTTCCAATTTGCTCTGTACTTTTGTAAGCTCGCCCATAAACAGTGCCACAGATAAAGTGCTCTCAGGATAAGCAAACTCAAAACTTAAGGCATCGGAGGCCTTTTTGGCCCCTGCATCACCTACACTGATGCCTCTATTCTCATAAGAGGCAACAATCCTGTCAGTTTCACCAAGTCCCATACGAACAGTGTCGTTTATCTGATACCATGCGCTTGATCCTACCCTGATATCCGAGATAGATTGTGTCTTTAATTTCGCTATTACGCCGGTAATCGAAGCACTAATCTTGAGACCTGCCCCGAAGGTGCCGGTTGGGTCCCTGTATCGGGCGTTGAATTCGTTTGTTATCGATTCCTTGCTAAAATTACCCAGTTTGAAAGTAAGAGAAGCAGTAACATCTTCATATTCGAAATCGAACTCGAATTCACAGTCCTTGGTAGTAGGGGCTATGGTGTAGTCATTTCTGCCTTCCACTCCTTCACGGGTCTCTTGATATGTGTAAAGCGCCTGTAGGCCCAATTCACCTGAAACCGTTATCGTGGCAAACGCAGGCGTCACAAATGCCAGGCATATTACAGCCAACAAAAGACAGCCGGAAAACTTTTTCATAACTCTTTCCTCCTAAAGAAATAGTTAATAATAGACATAAAATAAAAACTTTACTGCAGAGCTTATCTTTTCACCCCCTCCCGTAAGTTCAGTTTTTAATTTTCTAAGGACGTCTACCTTGCAGTGTTGCCAGGTTCAGAAAAATATTCGCTGTAATCTGTACGCCCTATGTTTTTAAATATTCAGTAGTAGTTATGGTCATTAAATATGCCATCACTAGCAATTTCCCTTTGAAATGTCAAGATTTTTTATGTGATTTTATTAGGATAGATGCAAAAACAACAACCGAGCCAGATGGTATATATAATCAGATCTTGGCCAATCACAGACGGGCAGGAAGAAATTGATAGATCAGGGTATGATCTCTTCAATGTCTTTTTTTTTGGGACAAAGGGATTATCTAAGATAAATAGGGTTTGAAAATATCCATGGTCTCCAACCGAATATTGGTATCTTCTTATATACCTCCACACGGTAAACACCCCTTTCGGTTACAGGATAAACAGCCTCCATACCACGATATTTACCTATAATAAGACCATCCTTTAAAATTCTTACCTCTCCCTCGGCCGGCAATTCAATCACCAGGTT
>JAFDJA010000316.1 GCA_019307745.1 Deltaproteobacteria bacterium
AAACCAGTTACGTTGGTAACACTTCCAACAGATAAAATAGCAGATGTTTTTTTTAATTTCTTATAATATTTTCCCAGGTTAATTGCCGAGTTCATTGTTCTTTACTTTTTATTTAAATTTCCAAATGCTTCTTCAACAGCTTGAAACTGCTTTTCAATTCTTGCATCAATATCTCCCGATTCCGTTTCAATAATGCACCCCCCATCAGGAATCGAGTCATCCATTTCAAAACCAACATTTTCAATATTAATTATTTTATCTATTATTGCAGGTTTTTCGCTCTTTATGAACTGAAAATCTTTGCAGCTTAGTCTAACTTTCACTTTCTCATTTCCTTCAACCTTTTCCACCGCCTCTTTAACAACATTTACAACAGTATCTTTATTTACTCTTATCTCATTGCATACTACTTTTCGGGCAATTGCCATGGCAAGTTTTACTATTTCCTGTTCAGTCTCTAAATAAATATCCTGCCTTATTTTTATTAACTCTGATAAGCCCAGATTTATACTGTTTACAACAGACTCGATTTTTTCATTCCCCGATTCAATACCTGCCTTTTCTCCCCTTGCAAAACCTTTTGCATAAGCTTTTTCTTCAATCTCCCCGACAGTTTCGTTGATGGAACCCTTTTTAATTTCATCATTTCTTCTTTCTTTTGAAACATTTACATGAGCTATTTCAGCCCCATTTTTATAATTAATACGCTCAAATGTATTTCCTTTATTAAAGATTCTTGTATTTTCATCTGAATAATTGACAGGAATGTTAGGAAAATAGTGAAGTTTAAAAGCGTTTTCCTGATTTGAAGACATTATATTTATAATCCTGTATTCCTTAATACGTTGTTGTTCCAAATTACAAGCCGGCATGATATTTTTTAAGCGTCATAAGACGCTGAAATTAGAAAATAGAAATTGGAAATTTGGCCTTCAACTCGTAAACTCGTTTCACCTCACTCGAATTTCTACTTTCTAATTTCAAATTTCAAGCCGTGAACAGCTACTAATTTTGCTTACTTTCAATGCTCATTATATATATTTCCAACTTCTTTTTATTTGACAACTAACTCACAATATCGTCCCCTCGCCGACCACTGATTATAACCTCTCCTTTGATTTCCATATCCTGTATCAGCGAAGTAATTCTCTGCTGGGCATCTGAAACCTCTTTCATTCTTACAGGACCCATATCTTCTATCTCTTCTTTTAACATTTCACCTGCCCGTTCTGACATATTTTTGAACACCTTTTCTTTGACGTCTTCAGTTGCTGCCTTTAATGCTACAGCCAACTCAGAGGTCTCAATTTTTCTAAGTAGTTTCTGGAAACCCCTGTCGTCTACAAGTATCAGATCTTCAAAAACAAACATTTTCTGCTTGATTTCCGCAGCCAGTTCCGGATCATTCTCTTCTATTTCATTAAGTATATACTCACTTGACATTTCATCAGCCTGGTTGAGTATTTCAGCCACACGATCCGTTCCGCCCGTTGCATTGCTGATTGAAGAATCCATAGTATCTATAATATCCTCAAAAGCGGAATTTATCTCTTCAATCATTTCCGCCATAACCTTGTCTAAATTCACAACTCTAAATGCAACTTCTTTTTTTGTTTCATCCGGCAGTCTTGACAGGACATCGCTGGCTACCTTTGTTTGAACGTGAACCATAATTATGGCTATTGTCTGTGGATGCTCATCCTTTACCAAATCATAAAGCTTATCTGAATCTAAAGATAAAAGAGCTCCAAGAGACGCCGACCTTGTAGTTATTCTCTTTAAATATTCTTCTCCTTTCTCTTTATTATCCTTTCCAGGAACTCCTAAGAGTTTTCTTGACTTTGCGCGTCTTGCAGTCTCCGCAAATTCCTCAACAACCTTTTCCACCAGGTCAGGAGAAATAGGCCCCATTTGGGCCATATGATTGCTCACTACTTCTCTTTCTTTTTCGTCAAGGCTGTTTATTATTGTCTGTGTTGCATCATCGCTCATTGATTGTAAAAGAATTGCGACTTTAAGCGAACCTGCCAGGTTTTTAGGATCCATATTTAATAAAAGAATTGCGACTTTAAGCGAACCTGCCAGGTTTTTAGGATCCATATTTAATCACTCTTTTTATTTATTTAGGTTTGCTTTTCCTGCATCCAATCCTTTATTACTCCAACTGAAACATCTTTATCTGTTTCCAGCAATTGTGTGACACTATCTGTGTTTTCAAGTCTGCCCTTAGAACCACTGTATTCTCTTTCCAGTTCACCAACGGTTTTGGGCAGTTGTTTCAGTATATCCATCTCTGTTAAAGTATTTGAGGTCAACCACCTTGTCAGTGGTCTTACAATAAATAAAAATGAAAAAAGCAGGAAAATTCCTAAAAATGTGTATTTAAAAACAGGCTTAAACTTTTGGATATTTGCAAACCAGTCTTCCTTTTTAATTTCTTCCACAGTTCCCATAAGTTTATCGGTTTCAAATGGAATATTTGCTACTTCT
>JAFDJA010000317.1 GCA_019307745.1 Deltaproteobacteria bacterium
GGATTGGCCCAGGTAAACTGGCAGGTTTCAGAACTGCTGCGGCAATACCTGATTGCTGTCGGTCTGATGCAGTAGTTCCATACCCTTACAGACTTCTACACCCACATCAAGGGTTTTGAGTATATTATTGCTGTGATGTTTCTCGGAGCTTTCCCGGCATTTTATGGGTACCTTAATAAACCGGCCAAGGAAATGGCGACAGATTAATCAGAAAAAAAATAACGAAAAAAGAGCCTGGCCGGTCCCATACTGGTCAGGCTTTTTTTTATTGTTTCCTGTAACAAATTTATGCAGTTGAAATTTGTTGCCGATTGAATTTTACAGCAAGTTCCACAGAACAAAACAATATAACTTGAAAAAAATATTTAATTTAACGTTGCCAATGACATTATTTTGTTATATTCAAAAATTGGGAACTAGTCTTGTTGGCTATTAGGGTGTCACATAAAAAAATATTTATATTGTACTGCACTTATTTGTTTGCATGGTGCGATGCTTTATTCCATCACATTTGAATAGAGACCTGCATGAGCAAAATTATCGCAACATCTCCACGGAACCTGCGATATGAACGAAGTGCTGTAGCTCCATTTTATCAAGTAACCGGACTATTATTCATGCCAGGAAAATCATTCATCTTTTTTTTCTCCCTTCTTTTTCTGCTGATTAGTGCATCAGCAATTGCTCAAAATGATATTTCCAGAGAAAATCAGCCTTCAGACTCAGATGGAGAAGTTCTGCGCTTGGTTATTATCCCTGAAAAGAATGTTTTCGAACAGCGCCGCCGTTACAAGTTTATCACCGACTATCTCTCAAAAAAGCTGGAAATAACCGTTCTTGTAGAGGTCATGAATAATTACGGGGAAATCTGTGATGCTTTTATAGAAGGACGTGCTGATGTCGGATTTTTCGGCAGCTACAGCTATGTACTCACCCGTGCAAAAGCAGGCATTGAACCACTCGCCAGACCTGTTTGGCTTAATAGTGAATCCACCTATCGGGGCTATATCTTCGTCAGGAAAGACAGTGGAATTAGAACCGTAGAAGATATGCGGAACAAAAGCCTGATCCTTGTCGATAGAGCGACAACTGCCGGATATATTTTTCAGTTGTATTATTTTAAGTACTCGAGCATAGACAGCCTGGATGATTATTTCTCAGAGATAATCTTTGCCGGCAGTCACGATGCGGCTGCCTGGGCGGTGTATACTGGAGAAGCAGAAGTCGGCGGCACGAAAAACCATATATATAATGACATGGCAGAGGAATATCCTGACTTTAAAGAGCAGATGCTTGTTTTAACTGAGTCACCCAAGTTTCCTTCAAATGGCTTGGCCGTACGCAAAGATTTAAACCCGGCTATTAAATTGCGGATCCGTAGCCTTCTCTTAAACCTTGATAAAAATGAAGAAGGAAAAAATATCCTTAAACATTTTGGGGCTCTCAAATTTATTGAAACAGAAGATGAGGATTACAGGCTTCTTTATACCATGATAAACGCATTAAATATTAACCTGAAAGAATATCCCTATAAAAAATGAACTTCTCTTTCCGTACAGCCAGGAATCTCGGTCTCTTTGTTTTACTGGTGATCATAATTGTTGAAAGTCTCTTTTCATATATCACCATGTCCAAGAGTGCTGAAAGGCTCACTTCCATCATCACCGTTGATCAGGTCAAGTTGAGGAAATGGTATGATGTGGCGGAAATCATTACCCATGCCAAAGATAACCTGTACGAATACAGACTGGGCAGGATTGAAGTGGTTGCCTCGGTTGATCTGCTGATCAATCAGGCAATCAAGGAAATAAACGAGATAAAAAAATTGTCAGCTGATGATGATGAACTGTCAAGCATCAACGAGATAAATAAGGCTGCCGGGAGATTCAAACAGGCCCTTTATGCCTTTGAGGCAGAAGTCCGGGAAGGTTTACGGGGAGGTTCATCGGCCAAGGAGATGGAAAATATGGCTGTCAGGGAGGCGGACAGGATCGCCTCCCTTGGTAGAGAAGCCGCCTCCTTTGTGAGTAAAAGGATCGAGGAGAAA
>JAFDJA010000063.1 GCA_019307745.1 Deltaproteobacteria bacterium
GGAATATTCATGAAATCAACATTTATCAGAAATCTGGCGGGCGGTTGTACTATTCTTTTTGCCCTGTTTTTGCTCTGCACACTGGTATCAGCTGCTGTAGTGACATTGATCGGAAGCACGGTTAATATAAACAGCGGTACCTTTGAAGAGCTGGCACAGGTCCCTCTGATTACCAAGGAGATGGCACAGGCTATTATTGATTACAGAGAAGATATGGGTGACTTTCAGCAGCTCAATGAACTTCTTGATGTAGAAGGCTTTAACCGTAATGTCATTAAAAGGATTGAGCCATTCCTGCTTTTGGAAGGAATCGGCGGTGATGCTTGCACCTGCTGATCAATGCATGATCAGTTATCACTGAGATGAAGGACATACAACACTCATTCGATTGAAATGAGTATGTCCTGTGTATTCTACACTCTTAATTTATTAGCATTGAAAGAAAGGTATTTTTCCTGCGGCATTATAAGTGTTATCAAAGGGAATCATTATGAAAGTCCAATATGCAATGGTTGTAGATTCATCAAAGTGCTTTAACTGCAGGGCATGTGTTGTAGCCTGTCAGTTTGCCAATGATGTTCCATCTGGATCCACACGGAACTGGGTGAAAAATGATACTGAGATGAGCGATCTTAAACTCTATTTTCAGCCTGGCTCCTGTATGCACTGTGAAAGCCCTACATGTGTACAAGCTTGTCCTACCGGGGCTACATATAAAGATAAAAAGGACGGGACGGTCAAGATAGATAAGGGTTTGTGCATAAGGTGCGGAAGCTGTGTCCCGTCTTGTCCTTATGGTGCGAGATATCTTCATCCGGATAAGATGGCAGTTGATAAATGTAATTTCTGTGAGGAACTCAGGTCTCAGGGCATGGAGCCTGCCTGTGTAGAGGTTTGCCCCACAAGAACCAGGACATTCGGCAACATCCTGGATAAGAAGAGTGATGCTGCACGCCTTTTGGATAACAATAAGAGTGTCAAGGTTATCAACTCCAAGGTGGATACTTTGCCTAACTTCTACTATCTTACAGAGACAGCTCCCTCTGACTGGCCTGTTGAACCAAAGGCACCTGCCCCGATTCAGCTATGGAAGAATATTGGAGGCCTTTTTATTAAAGTAATTGTGGGACTTAATTTTCTGGGAGTACTGGCAATGTTTGGAAAGCAGGTTATAATGAAGGATGAGCCTCCTGAATCTGATCACGAACATGGAACGGAGGATGCAAATGGGTGATAAAATGATTAAGAGGCACACAGTAATTTCCATTTTCATCCATTGGTTTAATGCCGTATGCTGGATAATACTCCTTCTGACCGGTGTAGGACTCATAAGTAATACGGATTTAAATCCAATAGGGACATGGTGGCCTGAAATGATGCGGAATATGTTCGGGGGAGGGGAATCACTCCTCTGGATCCACGTGATATGTGGTTCTCTATGGATTATTGTCTTTTTTATCTTCGGGATCTCCGGGATAAAGGGTTACACAATTCCTTTTATTAAAGAGATACTTACATTCTCTCCTTCCAATGACATTTTATGGCTTATAAAAAAGGGCATACAGATGACATTGGGGTATAAGGTGATGGCAAAATTGGGATTTGAGCCCAGGATTCCTGATCAGGGTTTTTACAATGTGGGGCAAAAGATGTTCGCCATACCCGCGCTTTTAGGTGGCATTGTGATAGGCCTGACAGGTATTGTTATGATTGCCTCAAAATTTTATGTAATTAACCAGGCAGTTGTACAGTGGTCTATTTTGATCCATTTTCTAGTTGTAGGCGCCGTATTTGCAGGACTGCTTATTCATGTATTCATGGCATCCATTGCCAAAGGTGAATTACCCGCCCTGATATCTATGTTTACAGGAACTGTACCTGCTGAATATGCAGAGCATCATCACAAGCTATGGTATGATGAGGCAAAGGATCAGGTCGATTAAGTAACCTGTTAATATTTATTGCACAAAAAACGCGGAGAGAAGACTCGTCCGCGTTTTTTTATGTTAAGTTAGATGGTTGAAATGATACCTGAATTTAGAGATTGTGTCCCCATAAAACTCCTTTTTGAGAAAGATGAACATAAGGTGGGTAATCTTTCTTGTACTGTCCTGCTTTTCATATTATAATTGCACAACTATCAAATCATTTTTCTTTTCTGAATGTGCTTTACCAATATTTTTAAATAACAAGATATATGACTGACCAGACCCAATCTATAATCGGAGATGAAGTCAATGTCATTTGATGAAAGCAGTGACAGTATACGGCGGAATCTGTTTGTCGCAGCTTGTTTCATATTGGTGATTTCTATTGGATCTGTTCTCTTATACAGATATTCCAGGATGCCGGAACCTCAAAAAACGGAATATGACCCGGACCGGCTTGTTGTACTTACACGTAATTCATCCATCACCTATTATGAGGGGCCTGAAGGCCCCTTGGGGTTTGAATATGACATGGTAGCTGATTTTGCCCGGGAATTGGGAATGGAAGTGGAATTGAAGGTGAAGGATAGTGTTGCTGAGATTTTAAAGGCAATTGATAATGGGGAAGGGGATCTGGCCGCGTCTTCCTTAACAAGGACAGATGAGCGCCAGAAAACTCTGCTGTTCGGCCCCAACTATATGACAGTCCAACAGCAGCTGGTATGCAGGATGGGACGTTCAGTGCCCAAATCCATTGAGGATATTTTAGGTTCTCAAATACTTGTTATTGATAAAAGTAGTTATATAGAAAGACTGGCTGAGTTAAAGATGCAGTATCCCTCTCTGGAATGGGAAACGGAAAAAGAACTTTCCACTGAGAATATTATGGAAATGGTCTGGAATGAAGAGGTGGAGTACACAGTAGCTGATTCAAATATTGTGGAAATAAACCGGAGATACTATCCTGAACTTGTTTCGGCATTTCCAATAAGTGAAGAACAATTCCTGGCGTGGGTTTTTAACAAAAACAGGCAAGACCTGTGCAAAGCGGCGTATGAATGGTTTAAAAAATTTGATGAAAGTGGTGAGTTGAGCATTCTTCACGATCGTTATTATGGATATGTAAATATTTTTAATTATGTGGATTTATCAGTCTATCATCGACACATCATTGAGCGGCTTCCCTTTTTTCAGCATATATTTAAGGCGGCTTCCCAGACTTATGGTTTGCCATGGAAATTAATTGCCGCGCAGGCGTACCAGGAGTCAAAGTGGGATTCTGGCGCCAGAAGCCCTACAGGCGTCCGCGGAATAATGATGCTTACTATGGAGACTGCAGAACATTTAAAAGTTGCTAACCGGCTTGATCCTGTCCAGAGTATCTGGGGTGGAGCAAAATATTTAAAACAGCTTATTGAAAGGGTACCGGAAAAGTTTCAGGGGCAGGACAGGATTGCATATGCACTGGCCTCCTATAACGTGGGTATTGGTCATGTCAGAGATGCTCAGACCCTGGCAGGGATTTTAGGAAAAGACCCTAATTCATGGATAGATATCAAGGAGGTACTCCCTTTGTTATCCCAGAAGAAATATTATAAGAGGTTAACAAAAGGTTATGCCAGAGGGAGGGAGCCTGTTTTGTATGTGGATCGAATATTTAATTACTGGGATATCCTGGAGCAGGAAAGTGTATTGACAAGTCGTATGTAAGAAATCCTATGAAAAAAAGCCCTCGTCATATGATACCTGACGGGGGCTTATGACCTAATCTATGATTATTCCCAGCAATGTTATTTTACAGCTTTTTGAAAAGTTATCACTTCTCTGAAGGTATTAGCATATCATGAGTTATGCTACGCTTACATTCTTAGCAGTAAGACCTTTAGGCCCTTCTTCTACATCAAAGGTGACCTGATCGTCTTCACGGAGGGACTTGAATCCACTACCGTTGATTTCTGAATGGTGAACAAATACATCCGGCCCATCTTCCTGTGTGATAAAACCAAACCCCTTTTTGTCGCTAAACCACTTTACTGTTCCATTAGCCATTTTGTCATGCTCCTTTTAAAAAAATCATTGATTTAAATTTCAGGTTGCCACTTTTGACAAATGGATACGAAATAGAGAGTGCGATTAATTCATCAATGAAGGCAGACCTTTTCCGATTTTCTCAATATTAACCGGTATTTTTTTAATGTCAAGATATTTATACAGTTGAAAATCTCAAAAAGATCATCATTATTATCTGATTTTATAGACTGATCATCTTCCGGAATATTTTTTTTTACTGCCCATATTGGCACGGGTGAGGGTGGAGAGCTGTTTATCGTTGCTCAATCAGATTGAAAATTTTGAAAAGTCTGCGATGCTCAGGAAGAGTTTTGACAGGTTGTTCAGCAATCCCACTCTGTTGTTCTTAAGTTCCGCACTCTCTTTTGTGAGTACCTCTACAGTGTCAAAAAAGTCATCCACTGGTTTTCTCAGTTTTGTCATGAGATTCAGGGCATTGATATATTTTTCCTTTTCCATATGTCCCAGTATATCATCCTTTAGCCCCTTATAAATATTCCACAAGGCAGATTCACACCCGTCCTGGAACAGGTCAGGATCAACATCCATGGTTTTCTCCTGATTTTTGAGTATATTGGATACCCTTTTGATGGTCTGGGCTAGTGATTCAAAATCCGTGGACTCTTGTGAGAATATTTTAAGTTGTTCGATCCTGGCAGGGAGAAGGCAGATAAGGTCAAACTCTGCAGATACAACTGCCTCAATCAGGTCAGATTCATACCCTGTCCTCAACATCATGTTTTTATAGCGTTCTTTGAAGAAACTTAAAATGGAAGATGAGATCCTGTTTTTCTCAAATTTGACCTCTTTGCCCAGCATTTCCAAGGCAAAGGATATTAAATCTTTTAAAGATATATTCCATCCTGCTTTTTCCAGTATCCTTATTATGGCAAGCGCGTGTCTCCTGAGGGCAAAAGGATCTGCTGCTCCGGTCGGCTCCAGCCCGATTGAAAAACAACCTGCGATTGTGTCCATCCTGTCTGCCAGTCCCACAATGGAACCTGTAATGCCTGAGGGCAGTTCATCACCCGCCCTTGCAGGTAGGTAGTGTTCTGAAATTGCCTCGCATACCTCTTCTGGATGGCCATCCAGGGTGGCATATTCCCTTCCCATAACCCCCTGAAGTATAGGAAATTCCTGGACTATCTCTGTAATAAGATCACACTTGCAAAGCCTTGCCGCAAGCAGGATATCATCTTTTTTCTCTGGAGCAATATTTTCTGCCAGATATTCGGCAATTTTTGTGAAACGTTCCACCTTGTCATATGAAGTGCCCAGCTTTGCCTGATAGATGACAGTTTTCAAGTCTTCAAGCCTATCTATGAGAGGACGTTTTCTATCCTCATTAAAGAAAAAGCTGGCATCTGACAATCTTGCCCTTAGGACTCTTTCATGACCTTTCTTCACCACAGAATCATCATTTGCCTGAGTATTGTTAATTGCCACAAAGTTGGGCATCAACTTCCCGTTTTTGTCCTGGATAGCAAAATATTTCTGGTGTTTTCCCATTGCAGTTATAAGTACCGGATCAGGAAGACCTAAAAAGCTCTCATCAAAACTGCCGCACACAGCTGAAGGAAACTCTACAAGGTTTGCAACTGTGGCAAGTAGCTCAGAGTCGTCTGTCGGGATGCCGGAAATGGCCTCAGCCTCTTTTACGACCTGTTGTTTTATGAGTTTCTGTCTCTCTTTCAGATCGATTATTACAGAACCCTGTTTCATCTTTTCAAGATAGTCGTTTACATCACTGATTTCAAAGGCGTCAGACGCCATAAATCTGTGCCCTTTGGTAATATTTCCGCTTTTTAGGCCTGCAAGGTCAAAGGGGATGACCTCATTGTTGAGAAGAGCAACCACCCAATGAATCGGCCTCACAAAAGGTATATCAATTGAGCCCCATCGCATTGATTTGGGCCAATGGATGTTTAGTATTATCCCAGGCAGGGATTCAGCCATCACATCTTTAGTGCTGCGACCCGTTATTTCACGCCTAACATACAGGTACTCACCTTTGTCAGTCTCAATTGTTTGAAGGTCACCTGTGGACACACCAAATTTTTTTGCAAAACCCTCTGCCGCTTTTGTAGGATTTCCATCTTTATCATAGGCTGCCTTTTTAGGTGGCCCTGTAATCTCTTGGACCATATCCTTCTGTTTATCCGCGAGCCCTTTTCCAATAAGGATGAGTCGTCTGGGTGTCCCGTATACGGAAAACTCCCCTGTCATCATTATCCTGTTCTCCTTCAGGCATGCCTCTGCCAAATCCTTGAGTTCAGTCAGTCCGTTCTCAAGATAATCAGAAGGGATCTCTTCTGTTCCTATTTCCAGAAATATTTCAGCAGACATAGTTCCTCTATGATTAATTACTGTTTGTGGTTGATATTTGATTTCCCGGCTGACCTATTTGCTCGGGCTTCTGTTATGATTGCTTTATCAGGGGAAACTCCATCTCTTCCCTCTGGTTCAGGTAGTTTTTCGCGACCTTTCGGGCCAGATTCCTGATACGCTCTATATACTTGGTCCTTTCAGTGACACTAATGGCTCCTCTTGCTTCCAGGACATTAAAGGTGTGTGAGCATTTGAGACAATAGTCATAGGCCGGGAGTACAATTCCCTGTTCACTCACTTTTATGGATTCCGCCTCATACAAGTCAAAGAGCTTCAGGAGCATGTCCACATCTGCCAATTCAAAGTTGTAGGTGGAAAGTTCCCACTCTCCCTTCTGGTGGACATCGCCATATGTCAATTTGTCATTCCACTGGAGGTCATATACACTCTCTTTTTCCTGCTTGTACATGGAGATTCGTTCAAGACCATATGTTATCTCCACAGAGATCGGGTCGAGACGGATACTGCCCGCCTGCTGAAAATAGGTGAACTGTGTGATCTCCATACCGTCAAGCCAGACTTCCCAGCCCAGCCCGGATGCTCCCAGTGTTGGTGATTCCCAGTCATCTTCTACAAAACGGATATCATGGTCCATGGGATCAATGCCAATAGCACTGAGGCTGTCAAGATAGATATCCTGTATATTGATAGGGGAAGGCTTAATTACCACCTGGTACTGGTAATAGTGACCAAGTCGGTTGGGATTTTCTCCGTAACGGCCGTCTGTGGGCCTGCGTGAAGGTTCCACATAGGCTACTGACCAGGGCTCAGGGCCCAGGACTCTTAAAAGTGTGGCTGGATTAAATGTCCCAGCACCTACCTCCAGGTCATAAGGCTGTTGAATAAGGCATCCTTTGTCAGCCCAGAATTTTTCAAGACATAGAATCAATTCCTGAAATGTCATTGACATCTCCATTTTTTTAGGTTTTTTAAAAATAGATAAACTATTGAACAGGCGATGGAAAGTTATCACCTGTACTGATTGATGTCAAGGCGCATACAGTTATAAAGGTCAAATGGTTACATGAATTTTGGCAATTTTGTGTATGTGTGAAAAAATGCCATTATTGGGCCAGGGGAGTTTCAATTTTGTGGACAGAGAAAGGGAAAATTAGGATAATAGACCACTGATTAAATTATCGAAACATGTATATTGGATATTTGATGTGAATTATATCATGCCATTGGTTGAAATACTAAGTTCAAGGCCCCTCTTATCTGTCAGGGAGGAGGATCTGTCACTGAACCCCGCATCAGTGCTTATGCCCCTTTTCATTAAAAACGGTGAGCTGAATGTCCTTTTTACCAGGAGAAGTGACCTCGTGGCTCACCATAAAGGTCAAATTTCCTTTCCGGGCGGGTGTGTGGATGATAAGGACACCTCATTTGAGGAAACAGCGCTTCGTGAGGCAGATGAGGAGATCGGTCTGGCACCGGAGGATGTCACCATTCTGGGTCAGCTGGACTATACAATCACCGAGTTTTCTAATTTTATTGTCTATCCGTTTGTAGGTCTGATTCCATATCCCTATGATTTCAGACTGAATACTTCCGAGGTTGACAGACTTGTTTGTGCACCCTTTGAAGCCTTTTTATCTGGCACCACATTAAAGGAGCCACATTTATCTGAATTTAAGGCTGTGTCAGATTTGGGTCCTGCCTACCAGTATCAGGGGGAGGTAATATGGGGGGCAACTGCAAAAATTATTCATAACCTCGTAGGGATTATGGAAGAAAAATTTAACTTGCCTGGCAGGTAGCATTAAGATATAGATACAACTTTTCGGGACGTGGCTCAGTCTGGTAGAGCACCGCGTTCGGGACGCGGGGGTCGGAGGTTCAAATCCTCTCGTCCCGACCATTAAAATAGATAATCCTGCCGTTTTTCCCGAAGCGGCTTTTTTTTAGCCATTGCACTGTTCTGCTGTGTATGGTGGAGAAATCCTCCCATAGGTAAGTCCGACATAATATCTTTTCAATGTCATATATTACTAGACTTTTTACAGAATTATTTTTAACCTTGACCTAAATAACCTCATTTTGATAAATTTAGATATTCAGGATGCTGGCTATATTAAATTTCAAAAATTGTGAATCTCTACATATACTGGCAAAAAATATAAAGATCATCAAACTTCCTCATATGCCATATTTTAAATTGTATCAGGGCCGTTCTACTATTTGGATCATCTCAAAAAGAGTAGATCGAATCCTTGACTATTTTTATCCCAATTAATGGGGTGAAAAACCTACTATTCTTATTGTTAAGAAAGGAGAGGGAAATGAAGAAATTATTTGTAGCAGCATTGGTGTTTTTGATGTGTATCTCGATTGTAGCTTCAATTCATGCAGGGGGCAAGAAAGGCGGTAAGAAAGGCGGTGGCAAGTCTTCAGAAAAGGTTGCAAGCAAGATCGAAGATTTAGTGGGTATCTATGAGGCATTATGGCAAGGATCACCTGCCTACAGGCAATTCTTTGCAGATGGGACACAGGTTCGCGCCAAGACTATAGCGGAATTGAAAGATGCCTCAAAAAACACAAAGGTTTGGTTTGAGGGAGAAGTGTTTTTTATGGAGAATACTGAAAATTCCGGATTAGGCAAATATGAAGTGAAAATACAAAAAAAGGGTAAGACCACTAAACTTCTCTTTACTATCATTGAAGAACCTAAATCTAATCGTGGAGTGGATTTTACCGCAGGGATGACTCGAGTTGAACCTTAAAGCGCAATCAATTTTAAAGAGTTTGCTTAGACTTAGCATTCCTGACCTCAAGGCAAAACGAAAATAAGATCAAGTTTTGACTTTAAGGCGCAAGGTTTTATTGGCAGGTCTGTTAAACCGCCAATTCAGTCTTATTATTTCGGATTAAGTTCTTTTTCTTTATTATTCCTGTCCTGAACAAGTAAAAAGAGCGGTTGTGGAGGTCCCACAACTGCTCTTTTTGAATATAAATAAATATGTATGAGGGGGAGATGGTCCAAGATAAGAAGACATATCAAACAATAAGGGTCGAAGATGCTGTCGGAAGTACCTTGGCCCATGATATTACAGAGATCAGGCCTGGAGAGTTTAAGGGCCCATCTTTTCGCAGAGGACAGAAGATAGAGGAAAAGGATATCTGCCGCCTGATGAAGCTGGGTAAAAGACACCTATATGTCCTTGACCTGGGAAAAGATGAGGTGCATGAAGATGATGCGGCATTGGAACTTGTATCTGCGCTCTCAGGAAAAGGTGTTAAGTATAGCAGCAGCCCAAAGGAGGGGAAGCTCTCACTCATAGCAGGGCATGATGGACTTGTTAAGGTCAATGCCGACGGCCTTAGAGAATTCAACATGGTTCCAGAGGTAATGTGCGCCTCAATCCATAATAACACCCAGGTCAAAAAAGGACAGCAGCTAGCAGGCACCAGGGCAATTCCCCTTGTTATCAAAAGAGATATTCTGGACGCTGCCTTACAGATAGCCGCCGACCACACGCCGATATTTACCGTGAAAAAATTCAAAAGAGTCAAGGCTCGACTTATCATCACAGGCAGTGAAATATATGAAGGCCTTATTGATGACAGATTCGAAGAGGTTGTTAGAAAAAAAATCACTGACTTTGGTTCGACCCTTGAAGAGACAGTTATCCTTCCTGATGACAGGGATCTCATCGCCGATACAGTCCAGTCTTTTTTAGAAAAGGGGACCGAACTTATCATTACAACCGGTGGGATGTCTGTAGACCCGGATGATGTCACCAGGGCAGGAATCATAAAGGCTGGCATAGAAGAAATATACTATAGTGCTGCAGTCCTTCCTGGAGCAATGTTCCAGATAGCGTATAAGGGAGAGGCCACTGTTATGGGGATACCTGCATGTGCCCTCTATCACAGTACTACCGTCTTTGACCTGATTCTTCCAAGGATATTCGCAGGTGAAAAGGTTGACAACAGGGACCTTGCAGGCCTTTCCCATGGGGGTCTCTGTCTAAACTGTGATGTCTGCCGCTACCCGGTATGCCCTTTTGGAAAGGGATGTTAAATAAAACAACAACAATTAGAAAGGATGGATCGTCTCCAAAAGAGTTGATCTAATATAAGAATTCAAGGGTTGAGACCTTGGTCCTGCCAAACCTGGAGCTATTAATCCCTGCCATAAGGATATACAGGGAGGGCATCTTTATTTTCAGATTTCCAGCATCCTGCAGATATTATCAGCCAATCCCTTCACATTCGTACGGGGCCATACGGGAAGATCTGTGTCAATGGGGTCATCGGTTATGACTGCAGAAATACCGCCATCCCTTTCGGAAAAAATTGGAGCCTCTCCTGTCTCCTGTCGCCATACCTCTATCTTTTTACCTGGCCGGTCAATATAACCTTCCACAAGGACAAGGTCGGTGTCATTGAAAAGTGCGGATATACGATCAAAGGGGTCATCATCCTGCCTTCTTGGTATATATATGGCTATAAGGTTTTGGGTAACACATGCCGCCGGATCAGCCCCTGCTATCCTATGTCGATAGGAGTCCTTTCCCGGCTTGTCCAGTTCGTGTTCATGGGCAGAGTGCTTTAAGGTTCCCACCCTGAGATCCCTTGCGGTCAACTCCTTTACCAGATCAACTATTAAGGTCGTTTTTCCATTATTTTGACGTCCCACAATATGTAGTAATTTCATAGTACCTTTTATCCATTTATTTCTTTTTATCTCTGTCTTTATTTCTACCTTTTTCTCATGGTGCTTTTGGCTCAGGGGTGACTTCCATTAAATCTGAAATTTTGTTTACCAGTCCTTAACTCATTTAAAAGAATTAAAGCATACTTTATACCATATTGGCTTTATAGTAATAAAAGGGATACATAAATGTCAGACCTGTGTCAATGGGTGGCAGAAATTCCCCTGCAACATAAGAGTTGGGAATATCCATTTTTTTCAGGACACGGTATTTAGAAATTTATGCCTCCTCTACCGGATAAACCCTGCATATCTGTGCCTTGAAGGGATATCCGAAGCCGGATTTACCCACCATACCCGCTGGAAGCAGAAGATTTATATTTGACTCCCATACTCCGAATAGGCTCGGTTCAGGTCCGGATTTCTCAGGAAACCACCACCCATGTTGAGAATGGACTACTCTCGGGTCTATTCGCTCGGTGAGCCTGGCCTTTTGCCTGCACCTTCCGTACCTATTTTCTATGTATATCCAGTCTCCTTCTTTAATACACAATTTTGCAGCCGCGTCAGGGTGAATCTCGGTTATTGGTTCAGGATTAAGTCGACGAAGGGAGGGTATCTGCCGGTGCTCGGAGTGAAAGAATACGGGCGTCTTGGCACCTGTGGTTAGAATAAACGGATATTCTTCCGCTAATTCTGGCGTGCTTACAGGACTCTCTGGTGGTTCTTCAAAGTAAGGGAGCGGGTCAAGATTGCATTTCTCCAGTATTGTGGAGTAAAGCTCCACCTTTCCGGTTGGGGTGGCAAATCCCGGCTTTCCGTCGGTACGTAAAAGACCTTTCTCATACTTTTTATATTGGAACTTATCATAAAGATACCCCTTGTCTCTCAACTCTTCAAAGGTCATTCCTGTGGGCTCCAGCATGGAGTTGAACATCTCCCGAACATCCTTCCAGGGCCATGCCCCGGGATTAAGCCTTTTGCCCAGCTCGAAATTTATCTCCATATCGGACTTGACCTCCTCAACAGGCTTAATCGCCTTGTTAGTTGTGCCGACACAGATCGAGCCTACAAGCCCGATTCCATCCCTTTCAGGGTAAGTGGCCGCAGGCAGAATAATGTCCGCAAATGCCATGGCCGTCGGGGTCATAAAAAGATCAACCACAACAACAAAACCCAGCTTTTTAAAGCCTTCATATACCCTTCTTGAATCAGCAGCGCCGCAAGCGAAGGTATTAGTGCTCTGGATCCACGCCGCTTTAAGTGGATAAGGTTCTCCTGACAATAGCTGTTCTGTTAATTGAGCACCTGGAGGCATTCGGTATCCGTAGTCGAAGAGCGGGTACATCCCTGCCCCTATCTTATTCCTCTTCCTTTCTTCATTCAGATTATCATATTGACTACCGCCATGTTGTCCTAAGCCAAAAAGCCCGCTTCCTATCACGTTTCCGCCGGGAGCATCCATATTGCCGGTCATTGACCATAGGGATATGATGGCATGAATTGTCGGAATACACTCTTTGGTCTGATCTACAGCCACACCCCATTGAATGGCTGCCGGTTCACTGGCGGCATACATCCTTGCCGCGGCAATTATCTGTTCTTCAGGGATCCATGTAATTTTACTGGCCTTCTCTGGAGGATATTCCTGGACACGCTTTTTCAACTCATCGAAACCATAAGTCCAATCCCGAACAAATTCTTCATCGTAAAGTTTCTCATTGATAATTACGTTCAGCATACCAAGGGCCAACGCGGCGTCTGTTCCCGGTCTGATCTGTAACCACATTTTGGCCCGCGCTGCGACCCAGGTTTTCCTGGGATCAATAACGATTAGCTCGGCACCCCGTTTTATACATTCCATGAGAAGGTATCCCATAGAACCAGGTGAAGTGGAGGCTGTGGGCTCGTTGCCCCATATCATGATACACTTGGGCATCCGCCAATTTGTATTTTCATGTGTATTGGGGAAGAATTGTGAGTAATCAGGGAATTCATAAACTCCGGTTGTGATCTTCGTGGTTATTACCCTTGGTACATGGCACGCATGGCCGTGCAAGGGACCAAAAGCCAGAGTATTAGGACTTCCAAAAGAATATGCAAGATTGTTTTGATAAACTCCCACATCTCGAGCAGTGCCCTGGCAGAAAAATACAGATTCAGGGCCGTATTTACTCCTGATTTCATTAAACTTATCGGCAATATTATCAAAGGCTTCTTCCCAAGTTATCCTTTCCCATTTGTCCTCTCCACGTTCACCAATCCTTTTTAAGGGATATTTGAGTCTATCCGGGTGATAAACCACTTCGGTCAGGGCCGTACACCTGGGGCACAGGCTGCCTTTATTTATTGGGAATTCAGGATCGCCTTCAACCTTTATCAGTTTGTCGTCCTTGACATATAAAAGGACGCCGCAACCGTAATGACACCCCGGACCGGTGCGGGCAACACTTCTTACAACTTTCATTCCGTCTTCTTCCCAAGTCCACTTTCCCTCGTTTTTATCCATTTTCACTTTTCACCAGTAATATATTGATAGTTGGAATTATCTCTCTAGCTTATCCCGGTACTCCAATTCGCGGGCACTATACCTGTTTATAAAATGATAAAATCTCCGTTTGAAGCTTACAAACCTCAACAGGCCAGCTTTAACACCTTTGCTCCCCTGACTTTTTTTGTCTTAAGCTCAATAAGGGCTTTGTTGGCGTCTTTTAGGTAAAACTCCTGTAACTCAGGCCTGATATACATATCAGAGGCTATTTGTAAAAATTCCATTATATCCTTTCTTGATACATTCGCCACACTCTTTATTTCTTTTTCCATCCATAGATGGTCCGGATAATCCAGATCAAGGAGAGATTCCTTATCCATATTTTCTTTGCGAATCGCATTTATAACAAGCCTTCCACCTGGTTCCAGGTTTTTCATTGCCTCCAGTACTGGTCTCCAGGCCGGAGTTGTATCTATTATAGAATCAAGTTTTTCAGGAGGATAATCAGAGATATCACCTGCCCATGCAGCACCTAACTCTATTGAAAATTCCCTTTCTTTTTTGTTTCTGGCAAACACAAAAATTGGGGTATTGGGATAGAGGTGTTTAACCATCTTAAGGACCAGGTGGTTGGAGGCACCAAAACCAATGAGCCCCAGCTTATGACCATCAATCAGGTTTGTCAAACTCAGGGATCTGTAACCAATAGCACCGGCACATAAAAGAGGGGCAGCCTCAGAATCACTAAACAGGCCAGGAATTTTCATCGCAAAGGCCTCTTTAACCACCATATATTCCGCATATCCTCCATTTGCGTCCCTTCCTGTTGCCTCAAATTCCTTACATAGATTCTCTCTCCCTGACAGACAGAAACGACATTTTTCGCAGCAGGAATGTATCCAGCCCACTCCTGCTTTATCTCCCGGTTTAAATGTGGTTACACTATTGCCGATCTTTTCCACCAGGCCCACAACCTGATGGCCCAAAACAATAGGAAACTTTGGAGGAGGAGTTCGTCCTTCAATTTCATCCAATTCAGTATGGCACACCCCGCACGTGAGAACCTTTAAAAGGAGTTCATTATCCCCTGGCACAGGAATTGGTATTTCAGTCAAAGTAAGAGGATTATTCTCTTTTTCTAGATCACATACCCCATTTAAAATCATTGCCTTCATAACCATATTCGCCCACTTTTTCTTATAAAGCATAGAACCAAAAGCACGAGCAAAATCAAGGTGAAATATTTTAACGTGAGAACTCCGGCAAAAAGGAGCATAAATTACTGAAAATATCTTATGCCGCCGGACTAACTACTCACACCAGCTACGAGCTATGCATAAGGTTAACATTATTGGCTAAGCGTTTAAAGGAGAAAGTGCCGGCGGATACACGGACCATTTTGCTTATAATTATGAGAACCAAAATTGTGAAGCAGACTTTATCCCCTATGGCAGGACAAGCAGCGGTAGATAAATGGTGTAAGATTCAGGCAATATCTTTCAATCCTCTATTTCGTATTTGCTGGTATAATGATAATGCGAGACCCAATAGAAGTATTCAGTTTATTTATTTTATGGTAAAATAAAAAAAATCTCATGAATACAACCACAAAAGGATAATATATGAAGATCGTAATTATAGGCGCAGGCGCCATTGGAAGGCTTTTTATTGTGACAGCCTGCGCACTGGGCTGCGTTATTACTATAGCCCTCAACTTTTCACATGGGGAGGAAAAAATGCCATTAACACTCATTTCAACTGCATTCGCTAATGGAGGCCCAATCCCTATTAAATATACGTGTGAAGGGGAAGACATTTCACCACTATTAAAATGGGAGGGTGTGCCTGAACACACTCGGAGTTTGGTTTTAATAGTAGATGATCCTGATGCGCCAGATCCGAAAGCACCGAGGATGACATGGGTCCATTGAGTTCTTTACAACATACCTGCTGAAGCAACAGGTTTGTCTGAGGGTGTTATATCAGGAAGCCTGCCACCCGGAACAGAGGAAGGATTGAATGACTGGGAAAAAACCGGTTACGGTGGCCCATGCCCACCCATTGGACGACATCGATATTTCCACAAGTTATATGCCCTGGATACGGTTCTTAAAGGTTTGCGCAGGCCAACCAAGTCGCAGGTTGAAGCTGCAATGAGGGACCACATTATTGCCAAAGCTGAGCTTGTTGGAACATATGAGAAATCCAAGTAGCCGGTAGTTTTGCAACTGGAGTGTAACCAGGGCAAATTCAGCCTATATCAAAAAGCGGAGCGGATGACTTGCATCGGTTATGGGGTGACAAATAAGGTGGTGACCTCTGTCCGTATTGCTTATCTGTGACCATATCTTCATTATCAGGTACATGTACCGAAAAACAGGTACAAAACAGGTGCAAGTGTATAACCTGATCATGAGTTTTTTTACTCTTCCATGGCTGCAGAGGGGCGAAAAATAAGGGGTTTTGGAATAAAAAGATATTTACGAATGGTACAAAGAGGTATTTTCAGGTAAAAAATGAGAACCCCCTTCCAAATTAACGGATGATATCAGCAAGAGTCAAAGGTGGATTTTGACCTCCTTTTATTTTTCCATAGTGAGTATGGACAAGTAAATGATTAATTCTGCAAACGCCTTAATTCGAATACTACTGGATTCTTTGCATCAGAACAAGCTACTTGGCTAACATCAGGATCGGGTGACCATGGAAATGAACCACCAAAAGCTAAAACACGTGATTCAGGAAATATTGAGCAAAAAGCACCTCCACATATACCTGCTGGTGTTTTGTCCTCCTTGATGATCCATTCGTCACCAGCTCTATGTCCAGCGGCACATGAACCGTTTACAGATACTACCTTTATAGACACATCATGCATTTCAGCCATTTTCATCCCTCCTTCTATTTAATTTTTAATTGAATTATTCATGTGACCTTGAGACCACACTTTACACCTCGTGAAAATTGAGTTTTACCTAATGCTTCGATGTTT
>JAFDJA010000168.1 GCA_019307745.1 Deltaproteobacteria bacterium
CCCTTAGCAGTAATAGCTGCATTAGCCTGTGCAATCGGGTACTCTTTCTCATCAAGGGCCGAAAGATACCTGATATCCTTGGTGACCTGCCCTTCATTAACCTGCCTGTAAGGTGTTTCAATAAAACCAAATGAGTTCACTCTGGCATAAGTACTTAGTGAGACTATCAGACCAATATTGGGGCCTTCAGGTGTTTCAATCGGGCAGATACGTCCATAATGGGTAGGATGTACATCACGCACCTCAAAACCTGCCCTCTCTCTGGTCAAACCACCAGGGCCAAGCGCACTCAAACGTCGCTTATGAGTCACCTCTGACAAAGGATTGGTCTGGTCCATAAACTGAGAAAGCTGACTTGTCCCAAAAAACTCCTTTACTGAAGCAGATACAGGTTTTGAATTTATCAGGTCATGAGGCATCAGGGTTTCAACCTCCTGGAGACTCATCCTCTCTTTGATTGCCCTCTCCATTCTGACCAAACCTATCCTGTACTGATTTTCAAACAACTCTCCAACTGCCCTGACTCTCCTGTTTCCAAGATTATCGATATCATCCACTGTTGCTTCAGAGTTTTTAAGCCTTATAAGCTCTTTAACAGCAAGGATAATATCCTCTTTTCTTAATGTACGCTGCTCAAGAGGAACATCTTCAAGATTAAGGCGATGATTCAATTTTAATCTTCCGACCGGGGAAAGATCAAATGTGGAAAGGCTGAAGAATAGATTATTAAAAAAGTTATTCGCAACCTCCTGAGTGGGAGGGCTACTGGGCCGCATCTTTCTGTATATCTCCAGCTTGGCCTCGTCACTCGTATTTATTTTATCCAGGAGCATCGTCTCCCTGATTGTTTTATTTACACCAGGTGCATCAAGGACAAGACATTTCAGTTTCCTAAAACCTTTTTCCTGTATCAAGTCAAGGTTCTCAATGGTAAGCTGATGATTTTCAGAGAGAAGGATCTCCCCAGTTTCAGCATCAACCAGATCATCAGCAAGCACCCTGCCCACTACGAGTTCCCTTGAAATAGATATCTGAGTTATTCCAGCGGCTTCAATAAGCTTATGCAGTCGTTTGGTATAGGTGTCGCCCTCCTTGGCAATGACCTTTTTTGTCTTAGGATCAACTATCTCCATGGAAAGCTTTTGTCTATATAAATTCTCCAGCTTAACTGGTCTGGAATAGGCATCTTCAGTAATGGAGATCTTTTCAGTTTCATAAAATTCGGCAAGAAGCTCTTTAGAGCTATACCCCAGTCCCTTTAGAAATGTGGTGGCAGGAAACTTTCTCCTTCTATCAATGCGGGCGTGCAGGATGTCCTTGGGGTCATATTCAAAATCAAGCCAGGAACCACGCAGGGGAATAACCCGAGCTGAATAAAGCAGCTTGCCACTGGAATGGGTTTTGCCCTTATCATGGTCAAAAAATACACCTGGAGACCTGTGAAGCTGACTTACAATAACCCTCTCGGTACCATTAATGATAAAAGTTCCCCTCTTGGTCATCATGGGAATCGTACCAAAGTATATCTCCTGTTCCTTTATATCTCTGATACTCTTGTTACCGTTTTCCGCATCTGTATCAAACACTAACAGTCGTGCAGTAAGTTTGAGAGGAACATCATAGGTCATGCCTCGATTCAGGCATTCTTCCTCATCATATTTTGATTGCTCGAATGAATATTTTACAAACTCAAGCGATGACGTCCCGCTAAAGTCACTGATAGGGAAGACACTTTTAAATGGTCCCTGAAGTCCGATATCACTGCGTTCTTCAGGAACAATATCCTTTTGAAGAAGACGGTCATAAGAATGTTTCTGAACCTCGATAAGATTCGGGATATCAATTGTTTTTGGTATATCCTTGAAATTTCTTCTTATACGATGTCTGATACCAGGATTGGCTTCCATCTGTACTCCTTATATAACTGAAAAGTTATGGTTGCTTTTTTCCTAAACTTTCAAAACATGAAAATCCCAACCAACATCCAGTGGATGCTGGATCATGTCTGGAAAATCCATACTTTCAAAAAGCTATAACTCCGGACTGCATAACATCACTTGTCATACAATCCAGGGCTTTAAGCACTAATTCGGGCAGTAAAATTCAACCTTATTTGATCTCGGCAGAAGCACCAGCCTCTTCAAGCTGAGTCTTTACTCCCTCTGCCTCATCTTTAGGAATACCCTCTTTAACAGTACCGGGCACACCATCCACAACGGCTTTGGCCTCTTTTAATCCCAGTCCCGTGATAGCCCGCACAACTTTGATAACCTGGATCTTTTTATCACCTATTGCGGTAATAACAACATCAAATTCAGTCTGCTCTGCAGCTTCTTCAGCCGCAGCGGCAGGAGCTGCTGCGGCAACTGCAACAGATGCGGCAGCAGAAACACCAAACTTGTCTTCAAGCTCTTTTACAAACTCGGAAAGCTCCAGGACTGTCATCCCTGAGATAAATTCAACAACATCATCCTTGGTAACATTAGCCATATCTAAATAGACCTCCTTAATATCTGATTTTCAATTTATAGTTTTTATTATTGCAGGTTTTCTTTTTTGTCTTCAATCGCCTTCAAAACATTTAGTAAACTTACTGGCACAGCGTTCAAAACACGCACAAAAGATGTGGGAACAGCCTGCATGACAGATAACACCTGAGCTATAAGCTGGTCACGGCTCGGCAGTTCAGCCAGTATCTTGATCTCATCCATACTGAGCGGCTTGCCCAATATCTGCCCTGCCTTAACCTCAAGCTTGTCCAAATCCTTGCTCAAATCCGATAAAACTTTGGCAGGTGCAACAACATCATCATAACTGATAACCAAGGCATTAGGCCCGATAAAATTGTCTTTAATGGCCTCTGTACCAGTATCCTGACTGGCCAGTTTTAAAAGACGGTTTTTAGCCACCTGGATCTCTGTCCCACTCTTTCTGAGTTCAGATCTCAGCTTATTCATTTCCTCTACATTAAGACCCTGATAATCGACCAAAAATGTAGCTTGTGCCTTTTTTAAACGACTGTTAACATCAGCGATTAAAAGTTCTTTTTGATTTCTGTCCAATAAAAAATCACCTCCTCCTCTTCTGACTGAATGTTAATATATTTCCCATCCAATTAAGCTTCAGCAGAATTGTATAGTCACCATTAATTACATTAAATGAATAATTATGGTCAGCAATTCAGCTCACATTCACAAATTCGCTAATACCTGTTGATTAAATTGGGATAGGTGAAATTACCAGTCAAAGTCAGAGGGAAAAAATAAGATTATGATCCATCTTATAGTCTCGGCAGGCTCATAAAAAATTTAAGCTAAAAACAACTTTTAGATCTTCAGCTGTTTACGCACCCACTGTCTTTGACTATTAAGTTAGACCTCAAAATGAGATCAGTACTTTAAGACATCTGTACTCCAGATCTGTTTTATTTACTATTCACCAGTTCTTTGGCATATACCGGGTCAACCTTGATTCCCGGTCCCATGCTTGTAGAAACAGCAATACTTCGAAAATAAGCGCCTTTACTTGAAGCTGGTTTCAATCTAGTAACAGTATCAATAAAGGCAGTGATGTTATCCAAAAGTTTTTCCAGTCCGAAGGAGGCTTTTCCCATGGGAGCATGGAGAATGCCCGCCTTTTCCACTCTAAAATCAATCTTTCCGGCCTTTATCTCCTGGACCGCCCTGCCGACATCAAAGGTAACTGTTCCAATCTTGGCATTTGGCATCATGCCTCTTGGGCCTAGTACACGCCCCAGTTTGCTTATTGTACCCATCATATCTGGCGTAGCAATAGTCTTGTCAAACTCCATCCATCCGCCCTGAATCTTTTCAACAAATTCATCACAGCCCACAAAATCAGCACCTGCATCAGCGGCCTCTATCTCCTTTTCACCCTTGGCAAAAACGAGAACACGGACCTCTTTTCCCACTCCATGGGGCAATGCAACAGTGCCACGAACCATCTGATCGGCATGCCTTGGATCAACACTAAGTCTGACAGCTATATCAATGGTCTCGTCAAACTTCGCATAAGCACAATCGAGGACAAGCTGAATAGCATCGCTAAAATTGTATTTCCTTAATCTGTCTATCTTTTCAGTTCCTGCAGTATATTTTTTACCTTTTTTAACCATCTCTTAGTCTCTCTTGAGTTATTATTGAGTTACTGTAAGGCCCATACTTCTTGCAGTGCCTTCAATGATCCTTGAGGCATGCTCTATATCAAAGGCATTCAGGTCTTCAAACTTAATCTTTGCAATCTCTTCTACCTGTGATTTTGTTACTCTTCCTACCTTTTCCTTATTGGGCTCACCAGAACCCTTGGCAATCTTAGCAGCCTGTTTAAGGAGTACAGCAGCCGGAGGTGTCTTAGTGATAAAAGAAAAACTCCTGTCAACATAAATAGTTATTATCACGGGAATTACTGTCCCCATCTGGTCCTGAGTCCTGGCGTTAAATGCCTTGCAGAATTCAGCGATATTTACACCATGCTGCCCAAGTGCAGGCCCGATTGGAGGTGAAGGATTTGCCTGGCCTCCTTTGACTTGCAGTTTTACACTGCCGATAATCTTCTTTGCCATTATTAGTCCTCTTTTTAAGTCTTGCTAACCTGTATAAAATCCAGTTCAACCGGTGTTGAACGTCCAAAAATACTAATAAGAACCCTTAATTTCTCTTTATCAGGTTTCACCTCTTCAACAGTACCTTGAAAATTATTAAAAGGTCCGTCAATTACCTTGACCTCATCACCCTCCTCAAAAGAGTAGCGCGGTTTGGGCCTGCTAACTCCTTCTTCCATCTGCTGCATTATCTTCTCGGCCTCTGCATCAGGAACAGGAGTAGGCGTGATACCTCCGTCTCCTCCAATAAACCCCGTCACCTTTGCAGTATTTCTTACCGTGTGCCAAGTCTCTTCAGTCAGAGCCATCTGGACCATAATATAACCGGGATAAAACTTTCTGGAAGAGGTCTTTTTCTTACCCTTTTTCAGTTCAACAACCTGTTCTGTCGGGACTAAAATCTTACCAAAAAATTCTTCCTGACCCAGTGTTTTTATCCTTTCCTCCAAGTTTATCTTTACCTTATGCTCAAACCCGGAATAGGTATGCACTATATACCATCTTAATTCCACGTAAATACCCTTATAATAACATAAAATGGTTAATTGGCTGACAGTTATAAACAGACTACAAAAATAGGATTATAAAATGCATGATCTAAAAAAAATCATCCCACGATTTTGGCAATGCCCAGATTCAGGAACCAATCGACACCTCCAAGAAAAAAAGCCAGGATCAAAACAAAAATTATCACCATAACGGTTGTGGCCATCAATTCTTTGCGCGTAGGCCACTTTACCTTTTTAAGCTCTCCCTTAGCCTCTTTCAAAAACTGCAAGGCAATGACTAATGATTTGAAAAGAGGTTTGCTATCTTCCTGTTTTTTTTCAGAAGTCTTTTTGGAAGATGGTTGGGCAGCCTTCTGCTTTTTTATCACTCTATCTTCAGCAATCTTATTCAAACCCTGTGCCATAACACTTCTGTCTTCTGACGCAGAACGGGTTTTTTTGGTTCCCCCTTTTTGTTTCTTCTTACCTGTCTTCATTATTTTGATCCATAAAAGAATGTCAAAAAGTTAAATCCAAATTACTAGCATTCAGAACATTTCACATGAGATCTGGCAGGCCAGGAGGGGCTCGAACCCCCAGCACCCGGATTTGGAGTCCGGTGCTCTACCAATTAGAGCTACTGGCCTACATCCAGATAAATCTATTTTGTCTCCTTATGAAGCGTATGGGACCTGCAAAACGGACAATATTTCTTAAACTCAAGTTTGTCTGGAGTATTTCTCTTATTTTTCGTTGCCGAATAATTTCTGTTCTTACACTGGGCACAGGCTAAAGTTATTATATCACGCATATTAATAATTCTCCATTATGAAAGCAAACAAGACCTGCTTTGCCTGCTTCCACTTCTTAACTTCAAATCTGAATAACTCACTCTATTCTATGATCTCACTAACAACACCGGCACCTACGGTACGGCCACCTTCACGTATAGCAAACCTCAGCTCTTTTTCCATTGCAATGGGTGTTATGAGACTTC
>JAFDJA010000064.1 GCA_019307745.1 Deltaproteobacteria bacterium
CCAGGATAGAGGGTATGAACCTGGACCTGGAAGAAAAGGATTCGGGGATATCCAAGTTGAGAAATACCTTTCTCCATATAAAAGAGGAATTTAATAGAAAGGAGGCCACCCTCGAATCAATCGCAAATGAGATGCGCATGCTGGCAGAGCTGGAGGAGCGTCTTAACCGGGATAAAGAGGATCTCTCCAGACGGCTTGTGACCCTGGGAGAGCAGAGGCTTGATCTGGATCAGAGGGTGGATAGGCTGAAACAGGAATCTGGCGGTATGGAAAGTGAAATTTCCCTTGTAAGCGAAAGAATGAATGTCAGAAAGAATCTGCTTACAGAGATCAAGGAGGACTATGCCAATGCCAGAGCAAAGGTAAACTCCGGCTTTTCAAGGGGTGTGGAGTTGAGCCAGGAGTCCGGCTACCTTAACAAGAGGCTGAACGAGATCACAGACAACAGGGCACGGCTGGAAAATGAGAAAAATGATGTTGATAGTAAAGTCAGTGAGCTACTTGACGTGTCGAGGAAGAAAAATGAGATCAGACAGGCATTGATACAGAATCTGGAAGATATAGAAAGAGATATACAGGGCAATGAGCAGAAATGCGAAGAGCTGGAAAGGGTCGAAAAAAATATAGAGACAGAACTCAGAGCAATAGAATCAAAATTCAATGCCAGTCAGACAAGGCTTTCAAGCCTTAAAGCCTTGTCTGATAATTTTGAGGGATACAATGTTGGCGTACGAACGGTAATGAAGGCGACAGATCTCAAGTCCCAGCAGGAGGGCCGCGTTTTAGGTCTGATTGCTGATGTGATTCGGGTTGATTCTCAGTATGAGCAGGCAGTAGAAAGTGTGCTGGCTGATAAGCTCCAATGTGTGATTGTTGAAAACCTGGAGGACGGAAAAGAGGCCGTAAATTATCTGAAACAAAAAGAGAAGGGCAGAGGAAGCTTTGTTTCCCTCGAAGCAATGATCGGGCAGAAGAATGATTTTAAAACCAACGGGTTTCCGCTTTTGAGAGACATTGTCAAAGTTTCTGAAAAAAAATATAACACTCTTGTTGACCTGCTCCTTGGCGGCACAGTGATCGCCCCAAGTCTGGAGGAGGCAATCACCTCTTGGAAGAGCAATGGCAAAAATCATACAATAGTGACTGTTGAAGGAGATATGGTTGACGGACGGGGGATTATCAGCGGGGGAAGGTTGACGAACAGATCCCATGGATTACTTGCCCGTAAAAGGGAGATAGGCGAACTTGAGGCCCAGGTTGCAGTATATGGCAAAAAAGTTGGCAAACTAAGGCAGGGGTGTGAAGATATTCAACATGAGATGGAAGAAAAAAGATCGGCCCTTAATCTGCTTCGTGAAGAAAAGGAAAACTGTCAGGAAAAGGTCAATGAGCTTGATCAGGCAATATTTCGCCTCAGCCATGAACTGGATCAGCTGGAGAGATTGTCAGCAAAGATCATCGATGATTTGGAACAGAGATCTGAAGAGCAGGAGCGGCATAAAAATTCCTTGAAAAAGATTGAGATGGAGCTTAAGGAATGCGAAGAGAAAAAAAGGGAGGGGGATGAGTACCTCCTGCGCAAAGAACTTGAACTCAAAGAGTGTGAAGAAGAATTTGAAGAAATCCAGAGTGAATTTCAAGGCTTACAGGTGACCTTCAGCCGCTCCCGTGAAGAAGAAAAAGGCCTTGTAAGGGAGATGGAGAGGATTGATGAATACATTGATGAGGCTCGGTATAAGCAGGACAGAATGGAGCAGGATTTACAGGCAGGCCGGGAAAAAATTGATGATTGCATCACGAGAAAAGATACCCTTGGGAAAGAATTAAAGGGGTTCTATGACAGCATGAGCACCTCTGAAGAGGCAGTTAAGCAGGCTGAAATGGAGAGGAACAATTTTCATGCGGAGATCCGTGAATTGGAGAAAAAGAGTGAGGCTGTGCGCGATGAGCTTGATCATGTAAAAGAGAAGATTAGTATGGCCAGGATGGAGCAGTCGGAGATCCAGTTCAAGATCAACAATCTATGTGAGGTGGTCAGAGAGAGGTTTAACCTTAAGTTGACCGATATTTTTAAGGATTACCTTGTAGAGGATTTTTCTGAGACAGAGATCCGTGAAGAGTTTGAACGTCAGAAACAGCGTAGAGAAAAGCTCGGAGATGTCAACCTAACCGCCATCCAGGAGCACGAGGCGCTTACAGAGAGATATAAATTTATAAAGGCTCAAAAACAGGACCTGATCGAATCAACCGACGCCATTCTCCAGGCGATCAGGAAGATTAACAGAACATGCAAGGAGAGGTTCATGGAGACATTCACAAGTGTGAATGAGAAGATCAAACATGTCTTTCCCATCCTTTTTAATGGAGGAACTGCCGGTCTGAAATTAACAGATGAGGCAAACCCTCTTGAGAGCGGTGTGCTTGTAGAAGTACAGCCTCCTGGCAAGAAATTAAGCCATATGGCGCTCCTTTCCGGCGGTGAAAAGGCCCTTGTGGCCATGACCCTGCTGTTCGCTATATACCTTATTAAGCCCAGCCCGTTCTGTCTCCTTGATGAAGTAGACGCCCCCCTTGACGAGGCAAATATCGATCGTTTCAATAACCTGATTAAGGAGATCAGAAAACATTCCCAGATTCTCATGATTACCCATAATAGGAGGTCCATGGAGATTGTGGACAGCCTTTACGGAGTGACCATGGAAAAGGTAGGTGTATCAAAGATGGTTACGGTAAACCTGTCTGATCAGTCAATGAATTAACGAATGTAGGGCACATACAAAATTTTCAATCAGATTGAACTATAGACCCGGATGGTGTATACACTGTCTGGGTTGTTTTTTAGGTACCTGGGAACAGATGCCATTCTGTACCTATTTAACAGAATTTGCGCCAGGATGGAGAATCAGGTAATTGTTACAGAGGGTCCAAGGGGCCTGCCCAGACCTTGAAAAATCCTGTCTGGCATTTATTACAATATAATTATTATACCGTAACAACCCATATTAAATTTAATTTTGGAGTAAACAAGGTGTTTTGGAGAAAGAAAGACAAAAATCAAAAAGAATACAGCCCGAAAATATTGGAACAGCATGAGGCCCTGAGACAGGAAGAGGGGCCACAGGGGCAGGAAACAGCAGATAAAAAGGTTATGGAAGAACAGGCTGCTTGGATCCCGGAAAGGGCTGAAAAAGAACAACAGAAAGACATCTCCGGGCGAACCAAAGGGCAAGATAAAGAGGAAGGTGAAGAGGACTCTGGATCCATTGTACGGGACAGGGAGGAAAAGAAAAAAAACGGTTTTTTCGGCAGGCTCAAAGAGCGGTTGTCTAAAACAAAGTCCTCTCTAATCGGCAGGATGGACGCGCTGGTACTGGGTAAAAAGGAGATAGACGATGATCTCCTTGATGATCTGGAGGAGATTCTCTTTACATCTGATATAGGCGTTACTGCTACCCAGGAACTTATAGGTCTGGTCAGAGAGGGTGTGGCAAGAAAGGAGTTGAATAATCCCGAAAAATTAAAACAGGTACTTCAGGAAAATATTATCAAGTTTTTTGAAATCTCTGAACCCAGACGTGGCAGGCCAGGGCCTGGAGAACCTCTTGTAATTATGGTGGTCGGTGTAAACGGTGTGGGAAAGACCACGACGATTGGGAAAACTGCAAACTACTTTAAGGCTCAAAGAAAAAAGGTATTACTGGTCGCTGCAGACACGTTTAGGGCAGCAGCAACTGATCAGCTGGTCATCTGGGGAGACAGGGTCGGATCTAATGTGATCAGGCAGCAGGATGGGGCAGACCCTTCCGCGGTTGTGTTTGACGCAATACCTGCTGCGATATCAAGGGGCGCGGATGTAGTACTTATAGACACCGCAGGCAGACTCCACACAAAAATAAACCTTATGGATGAGCTGAAAAAAATTCAGCGGGTTTCCAATAAACAGCTAACAGGCGCGCCTCATGAGGTATGGCTTGTTTTGGATGCCACAACCGGTCAGAATGCTATTTCACAGGCAGAGATGTTTCACAAGGCGCTTGGCATCACAGACATCGTGCTTACGAAACTGGACGGTACTGCAAAGGGGGGAATAGTTATTGGTATTTCTCACCAGCTCCAACTTCCCATAAGATTTATTGGAATCGGGGAACAGATAGATGACCTCAGACCGTTTAATGCATCAGATTTTGTTGAAGCAATATTTTCATAACAGTGGTAGGTGATGGCCTGTGATGGAGGGGATGATTGAATGTTAAGAAAATCATAAGATTTATCTGCTTGATAGCCATACCTTTTTATCTTTCCTGTTTTTGGGGATGTGCCGGGGCTCCTCATGCAGAAAAGGGCAGGAAGATCATATGCGATCAGCTGGCTGATCAGGTAATGATGCAATATAATTATCTGGAGAGCATTCGACTCCACGAAGCCTTTCTTGAGCAGTACCCATTGCATCCGCTTGCCCTCTATCATCTCGGATATTTATATGGACAGCTTCAGGACTATGAGAAAGAAGTTGAGTTCTATGAAGATGCGATTACCCTGGGATTTTACACTGGTAATATTTTTTTCAATCTTGGAATGGCATATGGAGAGCTGGAACGGATGGAGGAGGCTATTGGGGCATTTAAAAGAGGGTTAGTACAGAAATCCAACAATCCTGACCTGCACCTCGGATTGGGAATGGCCCTCCAGAAGATGGGTCTTTTTGAACAGGCAGAAGATGAGTATAAGACAGTAATCGGGCTTGATCCGGACAACAAGGATGCGATAGAATATCTGGAACGGGTAAAAGAACTCAAGTAGAACCGGAGATAATCCGATTACATTCTACCTAAAGGAGTTAACAAATGTTAGATCTGTTTGAAGAACAGGGTATGCATTATGAAGGAAATTGTATTCGGCCACCTAGCGAGGCATATAGCATCTTGCTTCAGGTAACACTGGGTTGCTCACACAACAAATGTACCTTTTGCGGTGCATATTCAGATAAGAGGTTTAATATCAAGGATAATGATATTATTCTAAAGGACATCAAATTCGCATCCATGCACATGACCAGCCAGGAGAGGCTCTTTCTCATGGATGGTGATGCACTTATTATCCCTCAGAAAAGGTTGGTCTGGATCTTGGACCAAATCAGGGAGCACCTGCCCTGGATTAAGCGGGTGGGCACTTATGGAAATGCAAAAAGCATTGGTATGAAGTCAATTGACGACCTGATCGAACTTAAGGAAAAGGGACTTAGGATAGTATACCTTGGTGTTGAGAGCGGAGATGATGAGGTATTGAAACAGATCAACAAGGGGGTTCTTTCTGAAAAGCTCTTAACAGAGGGGAGAAAGGTAAAAGAGGCAGGTATTAAATTATCTGTTACCGTGCTTCTGGGAATTGCCGGTGAGGAAAGGTCTTTGGAGCATGCAAGGGCAACAGGAAGGCTCCTGAGCTCTATAGACCCGAATTATGTAGGTGCACTGACTGTCATGCTGGTTCCTGGTACACCCCTTTATGAAGACCACTGTAAAGGTGTATTCCACCTTATAGATGAGAGAAAGATCCTTGTGGAACTGAGGGAGATGATCGCCCAAACTGATCTGACCCGTGGCCTGTTTTTTTCAAATCATGCATCCAATTATCTGCCTGTTAAGGCCAGACTTCCTAATGGTAAACAGAATGCCTTGGACCTTATAGATGGCGCACTCAATGGGGATGTAGGCCTAAGGCCTGAGTGGATGAGAGGGCTATAGAAGTACCTGGTTAGCATGTTACAGCCATCTGGTATTCAATAAAAAGAGGAGCAGCTAGGATTGCTTCCGCAGATTGACACCGGGATTTCGGAAAAGGGTCACTTCTGGATGGAAACAGCACAGTGCCTGTTATTAGTTTATGGATGAGCACTACCTAAGTTTCTGTTATACATTTCCGCACTTTAATCATGACCGGATTTCAAGACAAATCAAGAATAGTTCAAGACAATGTCAAAAAAGAGGACATTACGTCAAATTACAGACATATTTCACACCTGAAATCATCCCATCCTGTATCCAGTAAATCAGTAGTTGATGATTCACGTAATATAACAATATCCTGCATTCCCTTGCATCCGTGAAAGTTGCTTTGTTGTTTGGGCATACATTTGGGGGGTTATTTTTTCCATTCCTTTTATGTTGGCACGTTTTTCGCAGCTTCCCCTCATTATGTGTTTAATCATGGATACCGTTTTGATAGGTGAAACAGGATTCACCAAATATATCTAAAATCCGGGAGAGAGTTGGTTGCCACCCTGATAGGGATCATTGTGGATGTTTTTTCCGAGGTGCTGAGCATAAATGGAGATGAAACTGAGGAGACACTGAGTTTAGCAAAGAGCTTAAAACCTACTACATCCTTGGCATGTTAAAAATAGGGGATGGCGTTATGGTGATTTCGGATGTGGGACATGATGTTTTTACAATGGCAACAGGTTATCAGTTGCTGCAAAAGATTGATTTTTTTGCGCCTGATGTGGTTATCCTGGACATAAAAATCAATGAGTAAGATAGCCTTGAGCTCCTGTCTAATATAAGGAGCAGGCATCGAGACTGGCCTGTAATTCTGTGCAACGCATATGACACATATAAAGGAGAAAATCTCAATCTGCTGATTTTTATTTAATAAAGTCTTTTGATTTATCTGAGCTGAAAACGGCAATAAGCTCAGCATTAAAAGTATATATTCCGACCCAAATGACTGAAAATTGAAGACATGGAGTGCGTGAGATAGACAGGTGGAAAATCAATCAGGGATTACGGCGCAGTCACATTATTTTTTGCAACCAGGCTATATATTCATGGCAGGCAAGGCCATAGAAATATCAGCAGTACTTGGATCGTGTGTTGCGGTCTGTCTATACGATAAAAAGAAAAAAGTGGGGTGCATGAACCACTTTGAATCTCCATATGCGAGTGATCGGAAAAATGCCACCGCCCGATATGGGAATGCTGCCATGCCAGCCCTGATCAGAATGATCCTGGAAGGTGGTTCTAAAATAAAGGACCTTGAGGCGCAGCTCTTTGGAGGTGCCTATAATCCTGAAATATGTCCTGAAGATATTGGTAAAAATAATATCTTCGTTGCCCGAAGGATCCTGGAGAATAAAAAAATCCACATTGTATCTGATGATGTAGGAGGAGAAAAAGGGAGAAAGATTATCTTTAATATCGGTACTAGTGAGGTGGCAGTATTTAGGGTGGAAAAACTCCGGAAAGGAGACTGGTATCCATATGAAAAGGAGAGATAATCCTTACAATTATTTTTAACCAGGAGATTCTATATGCAAGTTGCCTATATCAATCCATTTATTGAAGCGACACTTCATGTGCTTGAGACCATGGCCTTTACGAAAGCAACCGGAGGGAAACCCTATCTTAAAAAAGACAGATCCGCAAAGGGAGATGTCTCAGGTATTATAGGTTTAACAGGAGATGTGAAGGGAACTATCGCTGTTTCCTTTTCAGAGACCTGTATCCTGCCGATTGTCTCCAGTATGTTTGGCGAGGATATAAAAGAATTGAATGATGAGGTTAAGGATGCCGTGGGAGAGATTGCCAACATGATTTCAGGGCAGGCCCGGCAGAAATTGGAGGGTATGGGAAAAAACCTTAAGGCATCCATCCCAACCATGATCACTGGTAAGGAACATGTAATATCACACCTGACCCAGGAGAATATTATCGCAATCCCCTTTACCACTGATAGTGGTGAGTTTACAATTGAGGTATGCTTTGAAGGCTAGGTTATTTGACCTGGTATTGGTTGACTAATACAAAATATTTCAAGGAGAACAAATTTATGGATCAAGATATGAAGGTTTTGGTTGTTGACGATTTCGCCACTATGAGGCGCATAGTCAAGGGTGCCCTGAAACAGTTGGGATTTCTCAATATTGTTGAGGCCGAAGACGGACAGATCGCACTGGATTTGCTCAAAAAGGAGAAAATTGGGCTGATCGTTTGTGACTGGAACATGCCCAATATGACCGGAATAGAACTTTTAAAAGTGGTCAGGGCGGATGCAGTTTTAAAGGATACCCCTTTTATAATGGTTACTGCAGAGGGTCAGAAGGACAATGTCCTGGAAGCAGTCAATGCAGGTGTCAGCAATTATGTTGTCAAACCCTTTACCCCTGATATACTCGGTGGAAAGATAAAAAAAGTCCTAAAATAATCTTATTATGCCCTTTAATAGGCCCCTGACCGGGGTGAATTCCTTCCCAAGTATTTTCCGATATAAGTTCCAAATGCTTTTTACCTGATAGCCTGTAATATATGGTTATCAGATAATGTCTGAATCTTGTTGCAACAGCTACC
Source organism: Deltaproteobacteria bacterium (assembly GCA_019307745.1). Lineage (GTDB taxonomy): Bacteria > Desulfobacterota > DSM-4660 > Desulfatiglandales > HGW-15 > JAFDJA01. The sequence continues at coordinate 8,343 of JAFDJA010000064.1, forward strand.
TGCTGTAATTTGAAGCGGACCTCAGACAATAATGTCCCGTGATGAATAGGGGATTGATGCCTTTATTATGAGGATTCTACACTGTCACTATTAAACAATTGTCTTTACCCTGATGGTGTGGTATGAGAATCAGCTGAATAAAAAGCAGCAAAGAATTGAGTCGTGCTCAATTCGGATCAAAGGAGTAATAAATGGAAATTAGGACAATAAAAGCAGACTCAGGGCAGCTTAGACCAAAACCAGATCAATCAAACCTTGCATTTGGAGACATATTCACAGATCATATGTTTATGATGGACTATGAGACAGGCAAGGGTTGGTTTGATCCTCGCATTGTGCCTTATGGTGATTTCTGCATTGATCCTGCGGCTATGGCTATCCACTACGGACAGGAGATTTTTGAAGGACTCAAGGCGTATCGAAGTAAAGATGACCATATCTATCTGTTCAGGCCAGAAGAAAACCTCAAGAGATTTAACAGGTCAGCTTCACGTCTGTGTATGCCCAATGTGGACATAGGATTTTTTCTGGAATGCATGAAACAGTTTATTCGGACTGATAAGGATTGGATCCCCCAAAATGACGGGACCTCTCTCTATATCAGACCCGCAATGATTGCAACAGAGGCTCATCTGGGGGTCAGGCCCTCCAACAAATATCTCTGTTTCATTATACTCTGTCCTGTTGGGGCTTATTATAAAGAAGGCCTTGATCCTGTAACGATTTATGTAGAGGATAAATATGTTCGGGCGTCAATCGGTGGCACGGGTGAGGCAAAGGTGGCTGGCAATTATGCGGCAAGCTTACTCGCTGCGGAAAAGGCAAAAGAGAAGGGTTTTACACAGGTCCTCTGGCTGGATGCCGCGGAGCGGAAATATATTGAAGAGGTTGGCACAATGAATATGTTCTTTGTAATTGATGATGAGGTTGTTGCCGCACCTCTGACCGGAAGTGTGCTTCCCGGAATAACAAGGGACTCGGTTATCCAACTCGTTAAAGACTGGGGTATAAAGGTTTCTGAGCGTTCCCTTTCCATAGATGAGGTCATCAACGCGGCTGAGAATGGGAGTCTCAAAGAGGCATTCGGAACAGGTACTGCTGCGGTTATTTCCCCTGTTGGTCAGATGTAATATAAGGGGGAGGATTATAAAATAGCCGGCAAAAAAATGGGAGAACTCTCCCAGAGGCTGTATGATGAACTGATCGCAATTCAGTATGGTGAGGCTGATGACCCACACGGATGGAGGATCAGGATTGATTGAACGGCAGTATTTATATCATTACACAAGGGCACAAAGAAACATATTTCTTTATGCCCTTTCTTTTTTAACCTTCAAACAGGGGGATCTATGATTCCTACTATACAATGGTCAGGTAAAAAGGTCTTGATGATAGACCAGAGAAAAATTCCTGCAAAGCTGGAGTGGTTCTCATGCAGGGGATACAAAGATGTGATCAGGGGTATAAAGAAGATGGTCATTAGAGGCGCCCCTGCCATAGGTGTGGCAGCTGCCATGGGACTTGCCCTTGGTGCTGCATCAATAAGGGTAAAATCATATGCCCGCTTTAGGAAAAGTTTTAAACGAATGGCTGGTGAGATGTCAAAGGCCAGACCCACTGCAGTCAACCTAAGATGGGCTGTGGAGAGAATGTGCCTTATTGTGGATTCAATGGCAGATCAGCCTGTGGACATTATAAAAAATGTACTCAGGCAGGAATCTGAAAATATCCTTGAAGAGGACATTGATATTAACAGGCGTATAGGACAGCATGGTCAGAAGCTGATCAAAAGTAACGTTACTATCCTGACCCACTGCAATGCCGGCGCGCTTGCCACAGGAGGATATGGAACCGCCCTGGGAGTTATCCGAGCAGCCCATGAAGAAGGGAAAAATATCGCAGTGATTGCCGATGAGACAAGGCCCTGGCTTCAGGGCTTGAGACTGACCTCCTTTGAGCTGATGAAGGATCGAATTCCGGTCCGGGTTATCGCGGACAACGCTGCTGGATCGCTAATGCGTCAGGCCAGGATAGATGTGGTAGTGACAGGGGCGGATAGGATTGCCTCGAATGGGGATGTGGCAAACAAGATAGGGACCTATCAGGTCGCTGTACTTGCCAGGGAGAACAGTATCCCTTTTTATGTTGCAGCCCCGCTTTCTACAATAGATATGACAATCAAAAACGGGGACATGATCCCTGTGGAGCATAGAACACCGAAAGAGATAAGCCATTTTAACGCCAGGCTGGTCGGACCAAAAGGGGTAAAGGCTCTGAATCCGGCATTTGATATTACACCTGCTAAATATGTGACCGCTATTATAACGGAAAAGGGAGTGATAAAGCCGCCTTATGTCTCAGGAATGAAAAAGCTCTTTAAATAGAGTAGTCAGGCATTAGGAAATCAGGGTAATTTTCAACCACATTAAATGAAGTTGACGCAGGTCTTCTGTTTTTCAGGGGCCAAATATTACTTACACCAAATAGGGGAAAATTCTATTTATAGAAGGGATCCACTAATGACAGTTTTATCACCTTTTTTGTCCAGGGACAGACCTTAAACCTGTCATCAATTCGATATTTACAGATCCAGACAATCTTGCCCTGACTAAGGACGATAGGAACTGCAGGCCTTTCTCTGTAAGGAACCTTAAGGTCTATGAAAAATTTTTTTACCTTTTTATGCCCATTCATCCCTAAAGGGACAAACCTGTCACCCTGATTGAAGTTTCTAACTGTCAAAGGGTATTGAATACTGTCTGCATCAAGATTTACTGAATAACCTCCAGCTTCAATGTCTGGAGCCGTATAATCTTTCTCTTCCACCCTCAAGGTCTGCCCGGTCTCATTTAAAAAAAGGTCACCTGGTCCGTCAAAAAGATAACTGAACCCTTGAACAGGCTTATCTTCATTGGAGGCAAACATCAATCTTTCATAAATTCTTCTGACAACAAGGTGGTTTGGCAGATCCAGCATTGCATGTGGACTTTTGCTGTCTGCAAGGGCAATGATGGACTTAATATGTCCATGGTCAATCCTGCGAAGACTATTATTCACTTTTTTTAAAAGGATCCTCACAACCCTGTTCTGAAACGGAAGAGGAAGATCCTTGAGAGATGATATAGAGACAGCAATACAATCAGGTAGTTGCTCTGATTCTTTTTCGACCCATTCGCCGGCCATATGATCCAGATAGCTGTCTTCTTCCCTGAGTAGGTCTGCAGTCTCTCCGAGACGTTCAACCAGCTTGGGTTGATAATCCATCATAAGGGGCAGGAGTTCGTGTCTTATCCGGTTTCTCAGATATTTGGCGTCTGTGTTGGAGCTGTCTGTTGAGTATGGAATGCCACGCGCGTTAAGGTATAAGATAATATCTTCACGCTGCACCCTTATTAAGGGTCTGATTATCCTTTCATTCCTTTCGGGAGGAATACCTGAAAGTCCGGCCGGGCCGCTTCCCCTGAGAAGACGCATGAGAAAGGTCTCTGCCTGATCATTCAGGTTATGACCAAATGCTATTTTTGTGCCATTGTGTTTTTCCCTTACCCTTTCGAGAAAGGAGTACCGCGCCTCTCTTGCCTTTTCCTCAAGAGAAGGGGTATCAGCCTTCAGGTGTACTGCCCTCTCAGTCTCAAATGTTATACCAAGGGAGTCGGCAAGATGCTTGACAAGTTGTGTTTCGGCCTGGTCTTCTTTGGGTCTGAGGCCGTGATCAAAGTGGGCGACAATAAGGCTTGTCTCCAGTCCATAAGAAAGTTGATGCAGGATATCAAGGAGACATATAGAGTCAGGACCGCCGGAGACTGCAACAATGATAAGGTCTCTGGGTTCGATCATCCGGTAATCCAGGATGGTCTGCTTTGCCTTCTTTAGAATTTTTTTACTCATATGATATTTAGAGGCTAATTGTGCCATGTTCTTAAAAAGGCCTTGAATACGACTGACCGCAAAGCACCAGCTCTATCTCAAAGAGCTTGGGCCATAGTTTGCCCGTGACAAACAGCCGGGCATTATCCGGGTCATAGGCAATACCATTAAGACAGTCAACGTAATTTTGTCTGTCCTCTTCAGCCAAAAGCCCTGTGAGATCAATCCACCCGGTTACCACGCCTGTCTGAGGTTCTATCCTTGCAATATAATCTGTCTTAAATATATTTGCATAGATTTCTCCATTTACATATTCCAGTTCGTTCAGATTGAACACGGGTCCGTGTTGATCATGTACCTCTATTTCACCTGAATTTTCAAGTGTATCAGGGGTTAAAAAAGAGAGTATGGCAGACCCGTTGCTCATTATGAGCGTTTCCCCATCATGTGTGATTCCCCATCCCTGACCAGGGTATTCAAAATTTTTTATGAGGCTGAAACTCTCTCTGTCATACACAAAACCGGTACCTGATTTCCATGTAAGCTGAATGATCCTGTCCTCGAAAATTGTAATACCTTCTCCGAAAAGAGTGTCCGGGATCTTTAGGCTCTTGAGGATCTTTCCGGTCTCCAGATCCTTTCTGATTACCCTTGAACGACCATAAAGCCCTGTGCCCTCATGCAGGACATTGTCTTCACAGACAAGACCCTGGGTAAAATCTGTTCGGTCATGGGGATAGGTCTTAATTGTCCTGTAGGAGTAGACAGGGATTCCATCTGATTTTTTATTACCACCCTCACCTGCCCAGAGACATGGGCAGAGGGATAAAAGCAACATGCCAGTAAGCACTGAAAGGAAAACTCTGTGCATTCTGGATATATTGACCATAGAATTTGTCCTGTTTAAGATAGGTTGCATATCTGAAGCCCCAAGCCCTTCCCTCCTTTAAGCCTGAACTTTAGGGAAGATATGTCCATTTTAGGCTCCTTAAGTGACGGAGTCCTGCTATTTGTAGAGGCATGGCAGAGAAAAAATAGGGCCGCAGCAGATTTTCATTATAGATCAAATTCCTACAAAATATTCAGGGGCTTGTCAAACATCTATCCTGCCTGTTTAGGCTGTTTTATAATGAAGATATTACAAGAGGCCTATGCAGCAGCTTAATATTTTCAGATGTTGAGTATAAGGTCCTCAAAACTTGCGCTTTCCATTTTGTCGTAAACCTTGCCAGTTGAATCTATGATAAATGATTCAACAATTTTCCGATTTGTACCTTTATCTCCGCTCCTGCCACTTCTTCTGCAAGCCCATTTATAATTGCCAGCCATCTCTTTGCTACCTCGTCCCTGGGGCAGGACAGGACATGGTGCTAGTTGAACGACCAAGGACTATATCCCCCCCCCCCCCAATTTTTCAGTTATTTGTGCATGAGCTGGCGTAAACAGGGTGGCACATAAAAACACGGTAATACTTGCAAGCAGCAAGGTCGTATGAATAACATTAGATATCTTCACAATATTTATCCTCTGAATTATTGAGAGGTATAGCGCAGGATTCGATTCAGTAAAGTTGAAGTTCACAATAATAACTTTGAAAATTAATACTGAAGATTGTTAGAGTACCGGCGTATCCTATCAAAAGGATAGTCGGCATGTCATTCATTATGGAAGGCCCAAAGGAATATAAAATCTAAAGGTTTGAATATAAGGCCGGAGGCCTTGTGCTGATCTGTCAATCTCCTTCAAGAAAAAGTTCAGGCCATAGGCTGCCTTAGCCATTCTTGTTTTTTTCATCTCCATCTCCAAATGCTTTTGTGAAAACGGATTCCGGCCACAGTTATAGTATTTGATACAATCCGAAGAGCGACTATGGCATCTATAAGGTCTAAATTGCCGTTACCAGAAATATCATCTTTTTTAAGGACCCTATCTTCGATAAAAAAAGGTGTCGACAATTGCCCTGAAGCCTTAACGAGCCGAGTAAAAAAATAAAGCACACTGGGATATCTTTGTATTATCCTCTTCTCTTGATTTCCAAGCCTTTGAAATTTTGAGGGGTGCCGCTTTCCAATTTAATATTCCATAAAAAGGCCACTAATTTGAATTGCCTTCTTGAAAGACCCCAGACAGTCTGTATATTATTCAAAATAGTCCGTTGCCTTACGCAGCCGGGCAACAACGCGTTCCTGACCAATTGCGACCAGGACATCGAAAAGTCCTGGTCCGACTGCCTGACCAGTGACTGCGGTCCTGATACCATTAATCAGGATACCCGCTTTTATTTCATGCTTTTCAGCAAGGTCTCGGATTACCTGTTCTGATGTCTCAAGGTTAAAGATTTTAACCGCCTCAAGGGTATTGGCCAACATTGGGAACCAGTCTTTCAGAGTTTTATGTTTAAGGATGTTCTTTTTTAGGGCCTTTTCATTTATTGGAAAATCATTTGAAAAATAGGCCCTCCCAAGGGTTACAAAATCGGTAGTGAAATTAAAACGACTGCGGATAAGATCCATAGTGTTGAGAAACCACTCCCTTTTATCTCCATCAAATGAGGTGTCCCATTTGCCCGCCTTTTTAAGCTCCATCTTTACAAAGGGGAAGATATCCTCAATTGGCAGGTTTCTTATATAATGTGAATTAATACTAATGGCCTTGGGATCAGTAAAAAATTTAGGGTCATCCTTTCTGACATCAAATATGGAGTTGGATTTGTTAAGACCCTCAAAAGAAAAGGCCTCAATCAGTTCATCCTTTGTAAAGATCTGGGTAGATTCGGAAGTAGACCAGCCAAGAAGTACAAGAAAGTTGACAAATGCCCATGGTAGAAAGCCATGCTTCCTGTAAAAATCCACAGCCACTATCTCCCCGTGTTTACGCTTGGATATCTTGGCCTTTTTGGTGTCCAAGGTAAGTGACATATGGGAAAATTGAGGTATTTTTGCGTTGAGTGCCCTATATATAAGGATTTGTTTTGGTGTGTTTGCGAGCCCGTCCTGCCCCCTAAGGATATGAGTAATCCCATCATGAATATCATCAACCGTATTGGAAAGCACATACAAAGGCTGACCATTTGAGCGCACAATTACAAAGTCCTCTATATCCTCATGCCTTTTCTCTATAAATCCATAGACCTTATCCTCAAAAGTAACGGAACCGCCATCCTGGGGTACCTTTAATCTGATGACAAAGGGCAACTCTCTTGTTTCTTTCCCGGCTATCTGCTCCGGAGTAAGGTCACGACATGTGCCATCATATTTGGTATCCCTCTTCTCCTGGCGAGCCTGTTCCCGTTTTTGGTCCAACTTCTCTTTTGTGCAGAAACACTTATAGGCTGCGCCGGAATCCAGGAGTTTTTGTGCAGCAGTTTTATGCTCCTCAATATATTCTGACTGAAAGTAAGGGCCAACATCCCATTCAATCCCCAGCCATTTCAGACCATCAAGTATCCCCATGATTGATTCCTGGGTAGACCTTTCAGCGTCTGTATCTTCAATTCTTAAAATAAATTTTCCCCCCATTTTTTTCGCGTAAAGCCAGTTATATATGGCGGTCCGAGCGCCTCCAATGTGAAGATACCCGGTAGGACTAGGTGCGAATCTTACGATAACTCTTTCGTCCATCTGTTAACTCCTTTGATGGCCATATTTATTTTGGAAAAACAGACACCTGGTTTCAAAAAAAGCCAGGGAATTTTCAAAATGATTTATTTATGCCTTTAATTAGGATTAATCAAACAGTTTAATGATCCCGTAATGTCAGTCTTTAATCTACCTAAACTTGAGAAATTCAAGACTAGATCGGACCAATTTCAGCGTATCTCTACAGGATAAACCTTGAAATGTCAAATATATGGGGATTTCCAACAAGGGGTAATTTTCTTGAAAGAATATGAAGACTATAAAAAACCGGTGTTTGATGGCGGATGAATATGACTGATAAACAATGCTCTGCAGAGGATGGGGATTAAAGGAGGGAGAATGAAGGGGAGAGTTGATGCAAATTGTCTTTTTTGTCAGATAAATTGAATAGTTAATAACTGAATCTCACATTCTCTTCAGCGCGTGAGCGCGAGATTCAGAATGCCAGGAGTGAAAAACGTTAGAAGGATTTTGACTCTTAGGAATATTCTCTATATGATGATAATAAAAAATCGAATCTGGACTCTAGGCTGTATGAGCTGGCAAGTAGATAGACTTGAAGAAAATTAAACCATTATTTATATAAAAAACGATGGCATTTCATTGTCTATTCCATTTGGTTTGATATAGGGATTAAAGTAGGGT
>JAFDJA010000318.1 GCA_019307745.1 Deltaproteobacteria bacterium
CGCCGCTCAGATGGTACCACAGGTCTGTATCGCTAATGCTATATATAGGTTGTCTAAAAAAAAAATAGCAGGCTATCATCAAAATTAATGCTATAACAATATGATAGACCTTATTGGATGTGACATATAAAATCAGGTTCTGTATCGGAGAGCTGTTTTGGAGATCATTCTGAGATTGATTCACGTCGGTCATTTCCTTAATATTCCCATATTAGCTTATCGGTGTGCATAGTATGAGATTTTTCGAAAAACTTCAGCATAATAACACATCGCAGTAATATTTTACAAGTAACCTCCCTATATGGTAAAGGGATATAAATAAGAGAAGGATTCCAGTTCTTCCTCATACAGGTGGATTCTTTTTCAGGTGTTTCAATAAGTAGATAAACAATCAGATGATGTTCCAAAATAGATAAGAAAGGACTAAGATTACCTGTGTACCCATTTATGCGAGCATATCAGGAGGAAAAGGGCAGGGTATTCTGGGTCATTTTATTCTTGTTAGGTGTGCTTGCATGTTTAATTATCTCAGTTATCATCCTATCCCTGGTCCCGCCTATCAGTAAAGATGCCCTTGTTCATCATTTGGCTGTGGCTAAGCTGTACATCAGGCATGGAGGTATGTATGAGATCCCTTTCATGCCATTCTCTTATTACCCGATGAACCTGAATCTCATGTATATGATCCCCCACTATTTTGGCAATGACATAGCGCCAAAGTTTATACATTTTACTTTTGCGCTACTCACGGCCGGACTTATTTTTTATTATTTAAAGAACAGAACGAACATCCTTTATGGGCTTTTGGGAGCGATCCTTTTTTTGTCTGTCCCCATTATCGTAAAACTCTCGATTACTGTTTATGTTGATCTGGGGGAGATCTTTTTCTCCTTTGCAGCCCTTATCTTTCTTCTAGAATGGGTCAGGAGCGGCTTTCAAATAAGGTTTCTGATCTTTTCAGGGATATTGTGTGGTCTGGCCCTGGGGACGAAATACAACGGACTGATCACCCTGTTTCTATTGACCCTCTTTATCCCGTTTCTCTATTCAAGACATCATAAAGATATAGGGGCCGGTTTTTTCAAACCTGTTGGATTTGGAGTGCTCTTTCTCCTTATCTCATTACTTATTTTTTCTCCCTGGATGATACGGAACTATCATTGGAAAAACAACCCTATCTATCCTCTCCACAACAAGCTGTTTAATCCGCCAAAAACCATCGCGAAAAGTGTCCCTTCCCAGGACAATATCCAGAAACAGAACCAGGGTTTTTTCACTTATAGGAGTATGATCTATCATGAGTCAGGGTGGCAGATGGTCCTTTTACCTTTACGGATATTCTTTCAGGGCAGGGACGGTGATCCTCAATATTTCGACGGAAAACTCAATCCTTTTCTGCTTTTATTGCCCTTTTTCGCTTTTGTGCGACCGAGAGGAGAACCTGAATATCTCAGGTGTGAAAAGAAGATCATGCTGGCCTTTGCCGTTCTGTTCTTATGTTTCGGCCTTTTCAGCGCCGCCCTGAGGATACGCTATATTTCACCGATTATTCCTCCCCTGGTCATACTCTCTGTCTTTGGTATGGAAAAATTGATTGTGGTCTTCAGGCAATCACGTTCTAAAGCTGTCAGATGGGCAGGTTTGGCCCTTGTTGCCTTGATTTTGATCTTTACCCTCTCACTCAATACCAATTATATTATTGGTCAATTTAAGTATGTGGCTCCGTTTAGATACCTTGATGGCAGTGTGAACCGTGACAAGTATATTGCCGGATACCGTCCCGAATACCCGGCTCAGAAGTATATTAATGATAATCTTGATTCTGATGCCAAACTTCTGTTTATCTTTATAGGGAAACGGGGTTACTACTGTGATCGGGAATACGTGTTTGACATAGGCATCTTAGAGAGATTGATCAAGAGTTCAGAAAGTCCGGAAGATATCTTGAATGGGCTCGATAAAAAGGGAATCACGCATATACTCATCTATTATCATCTTTTTGAAAGATGGATGAGTGACAACTTTTCAGAGGAGAA
>JAFDJA010000065.1 GCA_019307745.1 Deltaproteobacteria bacterium
ACAGTTGCCCTTGGGCCAGGTGCAGGGGCCGTCTCAACAAAGGCATCAAGCAGCTCTTTTACTCCGAAATTGTTTATGGCGCTTCCAAAAAAGACCGGAGTCTGGCTCCCTTTGAGAAACTCCTCAATGTCAAAAGGATTGGCTGCACCCTCAAGCAGTTCTACATCCTCACGCAGCTCATCTGCCTGAGATCCCAGGATTTCGTCGAGCCTGGGATCAGAGAGATCACTTATATGTATCCCTTGCCTGTCACGGGTCTGCTGCGAAGATGAAAAAAGAAGGAGCTCCTTACGATAGAGATTGTAGACGCCCTTAAAACGTTTGCCCATACCGATCGGCCAGGAAAGCGGTGAGCACTCCACCTGTAATTTATCTTCAATATCAGATATGATATCCAGTGGTTCCATGCCCTCACGATCGAGTTTGTTTACAAAGGTTATAATTGGGGTATTGCGCATACGGCATACCTCCATCAGTTTTTCGGTTTGGGTCTCTACTCCTTTTGCGCTGTCTATAACCATCAGGGCGCTGTCAACCGCCGTGAGAACACGATATGTGTCTTCAGAAAAATCCTGATGTCCTGGAGTGTCCAGTAAATTTATTTCATAGTTCTGATAATTAAACTTCATCACAGACGTGGTAACAGAAATACCGCGATCCTTTTCAATAGACATCCAGTCACTGGTTGCATGACGCTCTGCCTTCCGCGCCTTTACAGCTCCTGCAAGCTGGATTGCCCCCCCAAACAATAGGAGCTTTTCAGTCAAAGTGGTCTTTCCCGCATCAGGATGGCTGATAATGCCAAAGGTGCGCCGTCTGGCAATCTCTTTTTTCTGTGCATTACTCATGTTTCAAGCCTTATTTGTGTATGTAAAAAAACGGGCGTAAACAGGCCCGTTTAAAGGTTATTTATAAAAAAAATATTTAAATCCGATGCATAAAATACATTTTTCAAAGACAATGTCAATAGCCCTGTGATATTTATAGGTAAAATATGGATGTTAACATCCATCAACAAATGTATTTTATAGATGCATATTATCAGCCATAAAACCTTAGAACTCCCCAAAAGCATAAAAAATGGCAAAAAAAAATAGAATTAAAACAGAAAATCTGGCTCGGCTCCTGGTTTATATTGTTGGGTACAGGCCGTACGAATTTGGTATTGTTCCAGATCCGAATGGTTTTATACCCTACAAAGAACTCATTCAAGCCGTCAATGAGGAGGATGGCTGGAAACATGTACGACAGGGCAGTATCAATGAGATCCTTCTCAGCAAAGATAGTTGTCTTTTTCAGGAAGAAGACAGGTGTATAAGAACAATTGAAAGGCACTGGGAGCTTGATCTTGCAACCAATTGCAATTTTTTGCCAAAGATCTTGTATATGGGTATTAGACGAAAGGGTCACTCGTTTGTAATAGAAAATGGTCTCAGGAAGATTAGCGATACATTATATACCTTGTCAAAAGATCGGGTTATGGCAGAGAGGATAGGTAAAAGACGGGATCAGAAACCAGTAATTCTGGAGATCAGGGCAGAGCTGGCAAGTTCAGAGGGATTAAGATTCTATATGTTCGGGGATCTATTTCTGACGGAGGAAATTCCGATGAGATATATAACAGGTCCGCCTGTCCCAAAGGATGTCAAAAAATCAAAAGAGGAAAAGGCTGCGAGAAAACAGGAGGCTTCTCCTGATTTTGAACCAGGCACATTTATCCTGGATCTGGAGCGAAATATAGATCGATCAAAAAAATCAAAAGGAAGAAAGAAGAGAGGCTGGAAGGAGGAGGCAAGGAAAGGCAGGAGGGATAAATACTGAGGAGAAGATAGAACTTTACAAAAAGCCTTTGACTAAATAATGCAAACCTGATCTTAGCATCCCTAAAAAGCAGAGCTACTAGCAAAGATTCCCTGGTGGGCTTGAGTATTTTCGCCTAAAGATTAAATATAATTTTGCATAACACCAAACTGAGGACAGAGAACATGAAAATAGAAAAAATCAATCCGGACCGATTTATAGGATACTTGACAAACTTGGCAGCATGCTCCATGGAAATGATATTGAAAAAAAACACTTTACTCTCCGTTGTCTCAGTAATTTTATCTGTTCTGCAATTGAACTCTGCCCTTGCTGTTGAGGTCTTTCAGACCAAAACGGAATTGAGGCAATATAATCCTGAAAAAGCTTACAACGGATATACCCTGTTTACTCACGTTACTCCTCGCAAATCTGATGTAACAAAAGTTTTCCTGATCGATATGGAAGGTAATGTTGTTCACACATGGCCGCATATCACAAATCCAAAACTATATGAAAACGGAAACCTTATTGGAGGCTTTAATGAAATGGATTGGAACGGCAATGTTGTATGGGAGTGGGAAGTTCCAAAAGACAGATATGATCTAACGGTCCATCATGACACGTGTAAAATTTATAACAAAAAGCTCAATACTTATACCTACATAGGTTTGACGAAATATTACCCTACGCAGGAAGAAGCCGTTGCTGCAGGATGTGACCCTGATAATGACTATTCAAATGCCACCCCGGATGGAATCATTGAAGTAGATTTGAAAGGTAATATTATATGGGAATGGAACTTTCTTGATCATACCATCCAAGATATTAATCGGAAGTGGCCTAACTATGTTGGCAAAAGAAAAACAATTGCTGATTATCCAGGGAAAGCAGATCTTAACTGGCTAACGGATCAGCAGCGGATGCGTGGTGCGGATACCAGGGGGTATAGTTCAGACTGGCAACACACAAATGCCTTGGACTATAACGAAAAACTGGATCACATTGCAATCAATGCAAAGCACTGGAGCGAGTTTTATGTTATCGACCATGGAGCCACATTTATTCCCAATGATCCTGAAGGCAGCAGGATCTTGGCCGCTAGTGACAAGGGGGACTTTATATATCGTTTTGGCAATCCGAGTGCTTATCAGCAGGGTGATTCTCCAGCGTACTTGGACGAAGGCAACCAGCAGATATATGGTGCCCATGACATTCAATGGATTAAAAAGGGTTTGCCCGGGGCAAGAAATTTTCTGATTTTTAACAATGGCTGTTATAATCCCATGGGACATTATTCAGAAGTATTAGAGATAAATCCGTTCCTTGATAAAAATGGCAAAAATACAGGCAATTATGTAAATCCTCCTGATGCAGGTTATTTTCAAAGAAAAAATCAATCAAAACAGGTTGTATGGACCTACAAATCTGTAAAGCAGAGCAGTTTCTATAGCAGTTTCATTTCCAGTTGTCAGCGTCTACCAAACGGGAACACCCTGATTGATTCAGGTGCAAGTGGACATTTTTTTGAGGTGACAACGAACGGAGATGTTGTATGGGAGTATATTAATCCAGTAGATGGAAAATACGGCACTGTCAGCACAGTTCGAAAAGACTCGGATAAAGGAAGTTTTTCTGTCTTCAGATGCTATCGCTATGGACCAGACTATCCGGGCCTTATTGGCAGGGACCTGACGCCAAAGGGGCAGATCACAAGGATCTATGCTAATTCGAGGACAAATTCCGTCTCCGACAGTACTGGCAATACTGCCAACGGGGATAAATGACGGAAAACTGCCAAAATGTGCAAGAAAATTATAGAAACTAAAGGGAGAGTTAGTAGATAATCCCGAATTCAACCCTTACCAGTCTACAGCTTAACATCTAAAATTTTCCATTCTGCCTCGCCTCCTTTCGGGTTATGACAGACTCTACTATGCACCTTAATTTCCTATCTAGTTTGGAAGGGGTAATTATAGGTCTCGCCTTCATTGATATATCCATCTTTGTCCTGATCAAGTTCTATAAAATATTCATCAAGTTCTGGGGTTCTTCTTTGGATAGCTTTTCATCTCCGTTCTTATTGAACATCCGGATAAAATGACCTCCCTGAAAATCACAGTTAGCCCCCTCTAATCAATTGCCAGTCCCACCAAAACGAGCACCCTTACCAACCTTTGAACGACCTTGTCCCCACTTACCAGCCCTTCTCACCTGCTTACTCTCGTTGATTTCAAAAACTGACCCCTTTGGCGTGAGTTCCTTGCCCCTTAATGCCGGATTATCAGGCGCAAAACGTTCTACTTTAAAAACTTGGCTGCGTGTAGTCATCCCACTTGATCTGTTTCCCTTCCCACTGAGACTGCCATATCTCCAGACTACCTCTTTTCCCTGTGTTACTTCAAAGAGGACTCCCCCCTTACCTGAACAGATAAGGGTGTTGCCGTTGGGAAGACGTTGGGCACCTGATAAATTTCCTGAATAAAAATCCGATTCAGGCGAAGATGTATAGCTCCACACAATAGAGGCAAGATCAGAAACAGAAGTTCTATCAAGATTGTACAGCCCTTTAATATTTCTGGTAAATGCAATAGCGTCAACAGATGAATATCCACGTTGTCCTCCATTATTAAATACAAGTATATCTCCTGTGCCCGGATAATTATCAGGTATCCAGGTAGCATCATGCTGATGAAAAAGCTTACGGTCCCCGGCAGTTCCAGAATTAGAGGCCTGCGGATTACCCCAGCGAAAGAGGAGATCTCCACCACTCCCATACCTGCCTCCGACATGGCCCTGTGCTTCTTTAATCGTAGTACTGTGATCAATAATCCATATCTCATTCAACCAACGAACGCTGAGCAGAATCTGATCGAGTTCAGGATTGTAATCAATCCCGTTAATGTGGTGGATATCCGAACCGCCGTTCCGCATTGATCCGATCTTTCCAGATCTTTTTCCATTATGTCTGTCCAGCCCTTCAGCAGCATATTTCATTGATCCATTAGCAGAATTGATATTAATCAACTCAGGGTGTTTTTCAATATTGCCGTAATTGGGTTTTGAAGGATCAACATCCTGAATCACATGATCCCAGCTGTGCCACTCCCATACTATCTCACCGGATCTTGCACTGCTTGGGCTAACTTCAATAATACAGTCCGGCCACAATTCAATGTCTGCTGTACTACCAGCAGAACTGGAATCTTGAGCTGTCTTTCGCTCCCAAACGATCATCAGTGTATTACCGTTCGGCAGATACTCTATATCATGATGCAGTATGTGCTCAGTATTGGAATATTCAAAGTCCCATATAAGTGTCCCGTCCCATTCAAACTCCTGAACTCTCCCTCCAATACCACCTCCCCTGAATGTAGAATTTCGGCCTTTCATCATGCCGGTGCGAATAAGATGCCCATTTTCGAGCAGATAAGCCGCCATACCAGGAGAGCAATCGCTTTCCCACGTGTTCACTATATTAAGTTCCATGTCGACCAGATATGTGGATGTGGAAGAGAGAGGAGCAATCAGGGTGTATCCGTTCCAGGCCTTAGACTTATCCCAGTAAAACTGTCCTGCCTGATCCTTTATTGATTCTTCAGCACAACATATACTAAAGACCAAGAATATAAAGATACTGAAAGAGATATTCACAAATGGTTTTCCCATAATATTGATCCTTATTCAGTTAATAAAATGTATTTAAAAATTTCGATCAGCCCTTACAAATAAGATAAATCATCATCAATTACCTTACATTAAAGATTGTGCTGAAAAGATTTAATTCTATTAACACGCTAAAATCACATCACAATCACAGCACCATTAACCTTATATCAATAAAAATCTAAAAACAATATTCATATATACTATACAATACCAACAATTATACTGATACCACCTATACAGAAAATATGTTTGTGGTTTTGCCCCTCAACCCGGGAATTAAAATACGAAATGGATTGAGGCAATGATAGGGCAATTCAAGGCAGAGCATTTTCAGGATGACAGGATTTTAACCCATCTTTCTTGACATACTATAAATTAATGTTAAAATAGGAAAAAGTTAATATTAGCAATTTATTGGCTACTGAGCTTCAAGTGAAAATAGCAATGCGTATTTACACGGTTCAAAACTGATTATGACAGCATGGGATATTGACATAACAGTTGTGAATTTTTCCGCTGTATATTGTGCCATCCTTTAAAAAAAATATTAAAAATATGGCTGTATAAGAAAGGAGGAAAAAATTACAGCAGCAAAACAACTTAACGGATCATTGAAAAACTCTTTATATATTAAAACCTGATCAAGTTTTCATTTTTATCTTTTACTTGAGACAATATATCATAAATGCTTCGCTAATTACTACCAGACAAAGGAGGAACTAAAAATGAAAAGATTCAAAGGGTCAATAATGTTTTTTTTCGTGATTGCAGCTTTTATTATTGTAGGCTGTTACCCCTATCAAACTACAGAACCAGGCAGAGAGGCTCCCGGTTTCCTTCCCTATGGAGACATGATCGATGATTATGAGATGGAAATTCCTAATAGATTTGTAGATAATGGAAACGGCACTGTATATGATCATGCTACCGAATTGACCTGGCTCAAGACTCCAAGTCTAATACCTCGTATGTCCTGGGACAAGGCAGTAAAGGCATGCGAAAGCCTTAAAGATGATGGTACAAGCCTCACAGACGGTTCAAGTCCAGGTGATTGGAGGCTGCCTACCCTAAATGAGCTTCAAAGTTTGCTTTCCACCTCTAAGAGAACTCGTCGTATGCTACAAGATCATCCTTTTGTGAATATAAAGAACGATTACTACTGGTCCAGCACTAAAGATGATTACTACGACGACAGTGCGTGGCTTGTACGAATGCCCACTGGCACCTTATTCTATTACCACGTAGACCGATATGGTGACTATATCTATTTTGATCAATATTACGTATGGCCGGTAAAAGGCACCCGTGGTTATTGATATATTGATTTTTTTTATTTGAGATGCAGGGGGAATCCTCCTCCTGCCTGTTTAATTTTTCATATTTTTTAAAATAGCCATGAGAGTAAGCTCCTGGATTCACTCAGGAAGGCAACAAGATATCAGGAAGATGCTTGTGTAATAAAATCATTCAGGCTGACCTGATCCTTCTTGTAAAAACTTTCTTGAATATTTTGGCTGAATTGTATTCTCACAAAATATTGAGCACTTCCTGATATTTAAAGCATCCATTAAAGATCCTTGGGAAAGGAGGTGTATCATGAAGGCAGGATTCTTTTTTACAGGATCCGGACCTACTTTACTCCTGACATCATATTCAGACCTCAGAGATCCAAACCTAGTGGAGAAATTCTCATACAAGGGCATCAAAAAGTTCATTGCACATGAAATGTCAGAGGAAAAGGTCAAAGAAAAATATTGAAACCATTTTCATGTAATCATGGGTGATCTGAAAAGGGTGGAGACAATGCCCTCCTCTTCAAACCATTATCTCATATTTTCTACCTCTTAAAATTGTAAAATATAAATGGTATAGTGCGATCCCAACGATCTATTCTGCAAGCTGCATCTTACCAACCTCTGCCTAAATCCTGGATTTAACTCAAATAAGCCCTGACTGGTTAGATAATGCTTTGAAGAGAAAGGCGTTGCCGGTTCTCTGTCTACCTTAACCTGCCATGTTATTGATGCCCTGTTACAAAATCGAATCCCCACCCACTTGTGTCCTTACATTTGACCAACTCTTTTGGAGATGACCTTACAAGCCTACCTCCGACAAGAAAGCAGGGCCACTAAATAAACTGAAGCGGATACAAGAAGGACCCACCCCATCCCCACCTCCACAGCAATGATCATTGCCATGGCAGTACATGCTACTGACGAAGATCCATTAACTCCCCATGCCCATGCGATCCTCGCCTTATCTCCCCCAGTAAGAGTGGACAGTCCAACAGGGAAAGGTATGCCCATTACAAAAAAGAGCGGACCAAGTATAAAAAGGCAGACCAACCACTTAACAGGCAGCGGAGAAGAGATGGTAAGCCTCAGTACGGGATTTAAGAGAAAAGTATAAAGATAGAGTAGGACCACAACAGATATAAGAGATATAACAAGAGACAATCTCTTTTCCCTGAACCTGCCAGAAGCGATGCTCCCCAACCCTGAACATATAAGCATAAAAGAGATTACCCCTGACGCAGAATAGACCGGGCTGCCCAAATAGAGTATAAAATACTGTATCAATACAATCTCAACTAAGATATATCCTCCCCCGAGACATAGGAAAAAAAGACATAGAGAAATGCTTCCCCCATGTCTGAGCCTCTCGGAGAGAAGCGGAGTCAGGATCAGGAGTACTGCCAAAGCAGAGACCACAACAAAAGTGATTAGAACCACCAGATATCCAAGCCCCAGACACTGTACTGTATAGCCTCCCATTATCTCGGTCAGTCTGGGGATGCTTGTCAGCTGAAAGAAGCGGGAAAAAAAGGGGGACATGTCTCTTGCAGGCCTGATATAAAAGTCGTATTCAGAGTAAAAATCACCCCTTTCCTTGGCAAGAACCCTGTCTATATAATCAAAAAGGCTCCTGTCCTGGAGATAATTATATCTTTCCTGTTCATCTTGCCGTATATCAGGGAGAAGCAGCGGGTCAAATAATCTCTGGCTGCAGAAATCCCTTATCCGTTCTGATTCCACTGCTGTCACCTGCCCCTTTTTCATGATAAAACAGATTGTAGACCACCCCCTTACAGCCGCAATATGTGTACGGGGTTCCTTGACACCTGCAGCCTCAAGGACTTCTGTTATTGTTGCCAGGAGCTTAAGCGGGGCACGAAAGGGGTAGTCTATCCAGCAGGAGACAGAAAGGACACCATTGACGGCCAGGGAATCCCATGCTTCTGAAATCGCCTCTATGGTCATAAGGTAATCAGGTCTCATGGAATAAACCTCTGAAGAACCGCCAAAGGAATTGATAATTGGCAGGGTGATAAGGTCATACTCTAATCTGTTCTGCTCCAGAAAGGCGCGAGGATCTTTAGGATAAAAGCAGACACCTTCCCCCATCTCCCTTTCATACAGTCTGGAAATAATAGGATTGTCAAACACGGCATCTATCTCACCAACCCCTTTCTCCCTGGCAAAAATAATTTCCGCAAGGCTTCCTGGATTAAGGAGCAGAATACGATTCCTTGAAACCATAATATATGGGAGGGCCTCAACCAAATGATTCATCACATCTGATACAGCCTTGACCCCAACAGGGCTCACAGAGCCAGCCCATTCTCCATTATTATAAATCACATATTTGAGAGGGAGGACATCCCCGTGCTTCAAGCTCATACCTGGTGCATATCTCAGATAGGAGGAAGAAAGGGTCTGGACCAGGCCAAATGGAGAGTTCCTCTCAGAAAGGAGACTTGCATCGGGCAGGTCCTGTGCATAGTTCATGGCCTTGAATTCGGACATTTCTATCCTGGCTGGACAGATTATGGCCAAAAAAACAGCGCTCAGGCCGACAGCGCAAAGAACCCTCTTAAGCCCTCTACTTCCCTCCGCAACAATAAGGCCAAAAACAGGAAGAATCGCGATTAGTCCAGAAATCCTATGCGGCAAAAACCACCATGACAGGGCCAGGAGGAGTATGCCCCCAAGTCCCGATCCTGTCATGCTGGCAAAATAGAGTTCACTGAAACTGCCAGGATATCTTTGAAAAGCGATCACAATTATCATTGCGCTAAAAAAGAACGGAAGAATCAAGACAAAAACTGTTGTGATGATATGCCATACCTGAGAATGATCAATGAGCAGAAGATATGTATCAAACCTTACAGCAGGGAGCTGAGATATAGACAGGGACCAGGCCATGCTGACAGCAACAAGGAATATACACAGGAGGACAAATCGGTTGGACCTGAAAATTGCAAGGCCTTTCATCAGGGCCAGAAAGGAACCTGCAGCACCAAAACCAAGCAGAGCGATGGAAATGACCAGATATGCAAAGTGGCTCCATTGGGCAATGGAAAAGGCCTGCATCAGGAGCAGTTCATAAGCGATTACCGCTGCGGAAACAAGGCCCACGACTATACTAGAACGAATCGGAGTACCAATCCGAATAGTCACTCACCTCTCCTGAAAGGGACAAAGCGGACAGACATCAGACTCCTGGTAGAGATATCCTCTCCCTTTTTCTCAACCAGCATAAGTGTCTGGACATTAAAGGGGGATCCTACGGGGATAATCATTCTTCCCTTGTCCTTCAGCTGATCGATTAGTGGAGGCGGTATATACCCTGCCGCGGCTGTGACAACTATAGCATCATATGGGGCATACTCCTTCCAGCCTAAATAGCCGTCTGAAGACCTGGTCTTAACATTGTCATATCCGAGCTCCATGAGTCTATTTTTTGCGGCTTTTTCCAGTTCAGGGATGATCTCCACAGTATAGACCTCTTTAATCAGTTCTGCCAGAATCGCGGCCTGGTAGCCTGAGCCGGTGCCTATCTCCAGGACCCTATGATCGCTCTCTAGATTTAGAATTTCAGTCATATAGGCGACTATATAAGGTTGGGATATGGTTTGACCATGGCCTATAGGCAGAGGATAATCAGAATATGCTGATTTCCTGTAATGGTCCGGGACAAACAGATGACGCTGGACCTTTATCATGGCATCCAGCACCTCCCGGTTCCGGATGCCTCGCGCCTTAATCTGTGTTGATACCATCTTGTCTCGCATATACTGATAAGGATTATCCTGCATCACACTTTTTTGAGCAGAACTCTCCTCCCCTCCTAAAAGTATCAGAATTGTGAAAATGACAACAAGACAACCGAATATAATATTAGTGCGTTCCAATTTTCACCTCCCAAGACCATGTCTTATAAAAAAATATCTATTAGGAATAGGCCATTGGATAGCCCTCTTGCTCGCCTCTCAACAACTGCAGTTAACTCCTGAGAACCAGAAGAGTGTGAAAGATCAATATTATTTAATTTTATTATATTTTTCATCCAAACACAACACAACTAATCCTTTAAACCTAATAAAGATTATTTTCATAAGATACAATTCAATTCGGGAACTTATAAAAATACCATCGCTTCCAAGCAACAGACAATTCGGTCCTGTGATCACTGGAGCTACTATCCTTATTACCTGTATATAAAAAGGCAGATTACAGTAATATTCATATGTAAGTTTGAGCTGGAGGTTATTTGGTTTAAAATGAAAGGCATTCTTTCGAATTTTCCCCCAAGCAATTGGACATCATTCGGATGATAATGATGTAGTTATGATTGACTCAAGGAGAATGAGAACAAAATCGTAATTTTTCTGGTCATGAATAGCAGTTCAGTCGTCGGATATGGATAAAAAAAACACCGATTAGCTGTCTAGCAGGTGATAGATGTTTTCAATATATTATTTAAAAGTAGCTGCCTTAAAATTTAGAGGCAAAACTTACACGCAACAGCTAAAAGTTGAGTATTTCATTATGTACATTAAATATATAGGCAATCAGTGCAGCCCTGGTCCACATGCCATTGCGTTCCTGACGCCAGTACATAGCACGCGGATCAGAATCAACAGCCACATCTATTTCATTCCTTCTGGGAAAGGGATGCATAATAATCCCATTTGGCTTTACCTTTTTCATTTCAGGGAGACCTATAGTAAACCTGGATATATCGACCTTTCCTGATTCGCCTTTGACTAAATCATATTCATCCTGAATCCTTGTCATGTAGATAGCGTCTGCTTCAGAAATCACATTATCAATGGACTCAGTTTCTACAATAAAAGGTATATTATTTTTTTCGAGAAATTCACACACATCGCCTTTCATCTGAAAGGACTGAGGTGCAGTGTATATAAGCCTGATATCTTCAAAATTTTTAATCAGATAGCTCAGGGACCTAACAGTTCTCCCCCTTCTTAGATCACCACACATAAGAACAGTCTTTCCATCAAGCCCACCCTGGCTTGCAAATGATTTCTGAAGCGTATAGATATCAAGGATTGCCTGTGTGGGATGCTGATCACTACCTGAGCCTCCATTTACCACTGGGATACATCTGTTGGACCAGGTGTTTAAAAGCCAGGCTGCCCTCTCAGCGCTGTTCTCCATATCATTTCTCATAATAATCAGATCTGTATATGAAGAATATGTGCGAAGGCTATCATCAAAACTCTCACCTTTAATTTCAGATGAAACTCTGGAATCACGAATCTCAGAAGTCCTCATGCCAAGCATATGGCAGGCACTCTCAAATGAAAGAAATGTCCTGGATGAGGGCTGTGTAAAATAGAGCATCGCACGTTTATGACACAGGAGGCTCTGTATGAATATTGAACCTGATTTACTCTTTGATATTGTCCTGAGCTGATTCGTAATATCATAAATATCATTCAGAATCTTTCGATCCAATTGCTGCGAGACTATCATATCAAAAAGACGCCCATCCTGTTTAAAACACTTTATCCTTTCTTCGATTGAACCTGCTTGAAATTCTTCAAACTTTTCATCCAGGATACTCATATTCCCCTCCAAGCTTTTATGTTTTAATAATCTCGCTAGAAATGAAACAGATTCAGATGATGTAATAATACGCTAAAAGTCAGAACAAGTTCAAGACTAATACACGTCCTCCTAACGCTTCAGCAGGACAACAAGAATAATAATCCTGGCAAATGAAATAGATTTTTATGTTTATTTTTTAAAAGGGTGAAATTTAACCCGAAAACTAGGCGTTTAACAAGAGAATTGATATTATCCAATAAATATTTACATGGCAAGTATGGTTTTAAATAAACAGTCGCAGAAAAACATAGAAGGCAGCCATGATCATTCCATGACAACCACGCGGAAACAATGCTGGACCCGAAAAAAATATACTGATAAAGTTTAACCTTATAAGCGTACGAATTGATGTTAATTGCGAGGCAAATCAAAAAAAATCTGCTTCTTAGCCGGCATTCAAGTATTCCTCCCGCAGTCTATTAATAAGCTCTTTTACAGAAATTATCTCCTTTATTCGATAGGCATTCTGCCCTGCAAAAGCAAATCCCTGGGCAAGATTACCTTTCTGGGCATTTGCCAGGGCCTGTCCAATACAATAAGGGCTTTTAATACGCTTACAGGATTTTATGCAATGGAATAGACATTTATTCATCTTTTCCTTTCCCTTATTAATACCATCAATAAATTTATTGGTTATGGCCCTGCCAGGAAGGCCTACAGGGCTCTTAATAATCTTGATATCCTCTTTTTCAGCTTTAACATAGGCCTGTTTAAATGCATCATCTGCATCACATTCATCAGTGGCAACAAAACGAGTAGCCATCTGGACGCCAGCAACCCCGAGACCTAAAAACCTTCGAATATCAGAACCTGTAAAAATTCCTCCCGCAGCAATTACAGGTATGGATTTATTGTACTTTGTTTCATATGGTTTCACTGCCTTGATAACTTCTGGGATAAGCTTCTCCAGGGCAAAGTCAGGATCATCCAGCTGCTCGACCTTAAAACCTAAATGTCCGCCGGCAAGGGGGCCTTCCACTACAAAGGCGTCAGGCAAATAATTAAAATTGGCCATCCATTTCCTGCAAATAATAGTCGCAGCCCGCGCAGAAGAAATAATAGGAACCAGTTTAGTCTTTGCCCCATCTTTCAGATAGCTTGGGAGATCAAGAGGCAAACCGGCACCGGCAAGAATTAGATCAATGCCTTCTTCTATTGATGTCCTTACCATGTCGCTAAAATTTGTCAACGCCACCATGATATTTACACCAAGGACGCCTTCTGTCTTTTCCTTGGCCTTTCTTATCTCATTTCTTAGCACCCTTATATTGGCTGGAAAACTGTTTTTTTCGATATCCGGCTCATTAAATCCTATCATAGAAGTGGCAATCACACCAATCCCACCTTCATTAGCTACGGCTGAAGCAAGTCCTGACATTGAAATGGCGATACCCATTCCACCTTGAATTACAGGGACGTCGCATGCCAGATCCCCAATTCTTAATAACGGGAAATTCATGTTACAATAAAAACCTCAATAATTTATTAATTATACCCATTTTATCTGGGAATTAAAAGTTCACTGGGAAAATGGGATTGCAATGTAGTCCAGGTTCTCTGAAATTAGCTCGTTTTCATGTGGCTGGAATATAGGGTAATTGAACTTCCATGTCAAGGATACAAAAAAAATAAATGTACACTGACAAACAGAAATTAATTCGCTTAGCCCACAATTAAAATAATAGAATAATGGAATATTGGAACACTAGGTGTATTCGTGTTCCATCTGGTTGAAAAACTATGAGGTTCATGGAAAAAACATGGAAAATTAATCCGAAAAACCTCGATCCAGATACTGAAGTCATCCATTTTGGGCCAATATTTCATAATTTCATAGAAACGGAATAAGCTAAGTGCCTTTAAAAAACTATATGATTTCAATATAATATAAAAATATCAAAACATTCAATTATCATTACTATTTTTACTTGTACCCTTTCCATATACGGCAGAGAGTATCTGACTACCCACAGGTGGGCACCCAGGGACAAAAACACCCTTTTTCTGATGTTTGGCTGTACAATTGCCAATGCAATAGCACCCATCCGGTATCTCTGGTACTCCTTTGCCAATTGCTATACTGAGCGGAACACCGGAGCCATGATCATTTAACAGGTCATCGCCGTGATTCTTTAAAAGCAGGAGAAGAGTAGACTGACATGCGCTGCATGAATTGCTGTCCAATATCTCCACTCCCGGAAACTCCAGCGAAAGATTCTCAGGAGGCAGTAAAAAAGGGGAACTCCAATCTCTCCAATTGTTGGGAGTGACAGAAATAGATTTAAGATCTATCTTTCCATATCCCCGCTCTGCACCCATACGCAGATGAGGAATCTCCTTTGCACTAATATCCATCAAACTGCAAGCCACTGCATCTGCGGCAAAGGGGTCTGCGCTGACCACAACTAATCCCATGTTTTTGGGCTGCCCAGCACTGGGACCTAAGCCTTCCATCCCCACAGTCCCGTCAATAATGGAGAGATGAGGACAAAGCACTCCTGACATATCTGCAATTGCAACATTAATTGATTTTTCATCAATCCCTTTGACTGGAGCAAGCATATGTAATTCAACCTTACTGCGCCGCCACAGACACCCTTTCATGTTCTTGACAGACAGGGTTACACCCGTATGCATATGTGTCTTCATCACAGGAATAGAGACAATAATATCATATTCGAGCACTTCAGGGCAGACCTTTAGGGATCTGATAGCAAGACCATCAGGTACTGCAACCTCAACAAATGGATTAGCATTGATATCCAGTAGCCGACATTCCCTATCTTGAACCACCTTTGTTATTCCGGTAGCATCAAAGGCATCCATGACTGCTACTCCCTGGATAGGACTCTCTCCCACAGCCACATTGGCACCAGCGTCACAGAATGAATCGATTGCAGCAGCCACTACCTGGGAATCTGTATTAATACCTGAGTCTGGCGCTGTAATCCTGCCCGCATTGGGTTTCAGAAGCACCCGTTTGCCACGGGCAGGAGAAAGATCGATCCGGGACAACGCAACACGCGTATTGTTATAAGGGTCATCCCCTCTGGATACAATGACCTCGGGACGATCTGCTACCTGTAAAAATGAGCTCTCAGTCAAACGGGACTTCATTCAAACACCTGTAAAACATTGCTCAGCCCTTGGAAATGAGCCTAGTATGTTTACTTCATTATGCTCTCTGATCTCATCAAGGGCATCCTTGACACACGGGTCTTGATAATGTCCCTCTATATCAACAAAAAAGTGATATTTACCAATAACAGTCTTTGTAGGACGGGAAATAATTGAAACTAGATTGATTCCTTTTTCAGCAAAGGCATTGAGTATTTCACTCAAGACACCGGGTCGGTCAGCGCTGTTCACGATAACTATTGATGTCTTGTACTCCTTTTCCTCAGAATAAACCAGCTCATCACTACTGAAGACAATAAACCGAGTCTGATTATTTTTATAATCCGTAACATCATCAATAACGAATGAAAATGAATTATTCAATGATATTGTATGCTTGGGGATGATCGCGCCTTCGTTCTCTATTCCTTTCATCAATTGTTCAAGGGATGTCCCATTACTTTGCGTGGTAATAATTTCAATACCTTGTAAGTTGTCCAGAAACTCGCAGCATTGACCCTGTGTGACAAACTGCGCATAAATCTTGTCTACCTGTTCAATTCTGCTGCAATTGGTCGCAAATGAGAACTGAATGGGGAGAAGTAATTCATGGATGACAACAAATCCACTGTGAAGCAGAAAATCCAGCGTCTGTTGGACATAACCCTCTGCCATGTTCTCCATAGGAACAACACCAATTTCACATCCTTCATTAACAGCATCAAACACCTTTTTGATAGTAGGATACAAACTAACTGAGGAATTACTATTAGTTTCTTTTATAAATTTTTTGGCAGCTATCTCAGAAAATGTGCTTGCGGGACCGAGTGTGGCAATACATGACATTTCTGCACTCCAATGAATTTACCGGTCATAACCCTGTTCAGTAAAACA
>JAFDJA010000066.1 GCA_019307745.1 Deltaproteobacteria bacterium
TCATCGCTGTGGATCCTACCAGCCCTTTCAGTGGAGGCGCTATCCTGGGTGATCGCATCAGGATGCAAAAGCATAGCAGTGACGATGGTGTCTTTATCCGGTCTCTTGCCACCCGGGGCCATTTTGGTGGCTTGACCAGATCCACACGGAGCGCTATTGATGTGCTGGACGCCATGGGTAAGGATATCATTATTGTTGAGACAGTTGGCGTTGGTCAGGATGAGGTGGAGATAGTAAAGAACGCCCATACGACCCTTATCATTACCGTTCCTGGTCTGGGATACGATATTCAGGCTATCAAGGCGGGCATCCTTGAAGCGGGGGACATATTTGTAGTCAATAAGACAGACAGACAAGGGGCTGACAAGACTTTGAGCGACCTTGTTTCAATGATTGAAATGGGGCAAGAGAGGTACAGGGACAACGGATGGATTCCCCCTGTCCTCAGGACTGAAGCAGTTAATGATAACGGAGTGTTGGAACTGCTGACAGAGGTGGAAGCCCATAAAAATCATCTCCAGGAATTCAGTGATGGCATCTATCTGAGAAACAGCAGGAAAAGGAGCGGTGAAGAACTGGCTGAGATGACAAAGGATCTGATCATCCAGGAGTTGTTTGATCGGCTGGAAAAGGGCAAAGAGTTTGAAAAGGCAGTTGATTCGGTTATAGATGGGAAAAAAGATCCTTATACCGCCTCAGAAGAGCTGGTGAAACTGGCAATCAAATTCTTGAAATAGATAGGAAACCCTGCTCCATTCAGTTTTTTCGTTATTGCCGCTTTGAAAGGCAGGCATTTTTTTATGACCCTTATATGGTGGATAAGACAGGTGTTTCTTACCCTGAGCGCATGCTTTTTTCTTGCATGGGGGGTGAATCTCCTGATAGGGGCCTTTAAATTAGAAGATCCGTTTTATTTTATTATGATCTTTTTCGCATCCAATCTTATGATTCTTATCAGCGCTACACTCCTGTTCGGTTTTGTTCTGCGTATGGTGAATATGCATAAAAAGGAACGGGAAAATGACGCAGATCTTTAAGTATTACCAGGACCTCATCCCCGACTTTTCAGAGTTTCAGGACAGCCTTCTCAGGCCGTTCCCCGTTCATATCAGAGTCAATCGCCTCAGGATAGATGGGGAACAACTGGCACAGATGCTGGAGGAGCAGGGGCTTTATCTGAAACCAATGTCAGACTGGCAGAGGATTTTTTATGAGATGTCTGAAAACACCTCGCCTGGAAATCTTCTTGAATACTATACAGGATTTATCCACCCTCAGGCACTTACATCATGCCTTGCATCCTTAGCGCTTTCGCCAAATCCGGACTCACTTGTCCTGGATATGTGTGCCTCTCCTGGCGGGAAGACAACTCATATTGCGGATATTATGGGAAATACAGGCGCAATAGTAGCAAATGAGCTTTATCCTACCCGGCACCGTGCTCTGGCCCATACCATTGAAAGGCTGGGGGCATTGAATACCGTTGTTACAGGTTATCAGGCTCAGCAGTTTCCCATGAGACAGCCCTTTGACTATATACTGGCTGATGTGCCGTGTTCTGGTGAGGGGAGAATCAGGAAAATAAAAAGAGAGGAATGGCAGAGTGGCATTACTGAAGATGTCCGTCCAAAGCTCCTGGAACTGCAGAAACATATAATCCTGAGGGGATTTGACCTCTTAAAGCCGGGTGGTGTGATGCTTTATTCCACCTGCACCTACAATCCCATGGAAAACGAATCAGTGATACAGTATCTTTTGGAAAACAGGGATGCGGATATTCTGCCAATAGATATTGAATTTGAATATGAACCAGGCCTTGAGCAATGGAAAGATGAGATATATGACAGAAAGATTAAAAGAACGGCAAGATTCTATCCCCACCGAATCAATTCAGTGGGGTTCTTCATGGCCAGAATTCGCAGGGCAGAGTGAGCGGAGGCGTCTGTTCGGATACCTGGAAGATAGATTTGGGATACCCTCAGCATTGTTTGAAAATTGTCTTCTGTTCGGGAATAATAAAAGCTGGTGGTTATTAAATGACTCTCCGGAACTCAGGCAGATTGCACATATAAAACAGGTCAGGGCAGGTATAAAGGCTTTTCAGAAAATAGGAGAGTTTGTAAAGCCAGCCACAAGGATGATTCAGCAATTTGGACACCTGGCCTCCAGGGCCGTCTTTGAGATTGATCATGCAGACCTTGAAACATTGGTCAATAACGGGGAGATTGCCTGCAATCTGGAGCTTGATAACGGATATGTAATCCTCCGTCTGAAAGGAAAGATAATGGGATTGGGTCTGCTTATTAATAGTATGATAAGGTCACAGCTTCCCAGGAAGGAGATCAGGATCTAGAAGAAGGATTGTCTTATACAAACAGGGACAGGAGGAGCCTTAAAGGCCAGTTTATTATCCTGCCTATGATGTTTATATGAAGAATGAAACTATCCATAAGTAACAATGTGATGAGCGCGAATGGGGCATATCTTCCCGCTTGCCTGAATTTTCTTGCAGCCTTGATTGGAAGAAGGTTTACCAGTACATGGGACCCGTCAAGGGGGGGGGGGGGATAGGCAGGAGATTAAACAGGCCAAGTGCCGTGTTAATGAGGACCATATAACTCAGCAGGTATACCAGGAAAGGTGATGATTGCAGGGGAAAGTTTTTAAGAAACACTCCTGCTGCAAACGCGGCGGCAAAATTGGACATGGGTCCGCTAAGGGACGTGAGAATGATATCCTTTCTGGGATTTTTGAAATAACTGGTATTTATAGGCACCGGCTTTGCCCAGCCAAAATGGAAGAGAAACAGACATATGGCCCCAATGGGATCAATATGGCTGATTGGGTTCAGTGTGAGCCTTCCCGCGTTTTTGGCAGTAGGGTCACCAAGGGAGAGCGCTGCCTTTCCATGCGCGTATTCATGGATAGCTATGGCAAAAAGGATGACAAATACCCTTATAAGTATGTCCGGTAATTCTGATATATTCATTGGCATGTGCAAGATATATCTAAAAAATAGCATTACATCAAGAATTTTCATCGGAAATGTAAGGATTGGCCGTATTTTAAATGAAGATTGCCTGTGAAAACTGATTCGTGATGAAAAAACTTTATGGATTGCAAATAGATGGCTGGAGGAGTAAAATTATATTTCAGCGTTTAATTTCAAGATGTAATCTTCCTTCCAAAAGGAGGTTATAATGACGGCTGTGAGAAAGGCTGATTTCGCGGGAAGCTGGTATCCGGGGGCAGAGGCAGAATGTCGCCTGGCTATTGATGAATACTTAAAATCATCTATTCCATGGGATCGGGAGGGTGGTGTTGGAGGTATCGTGCCCCATGCTGGATGGTACTTTTCCGGCCGGATAGCCCTGAATGTCATCAAGTGTCTGAGTACTGATCCTCGACCGGACACAGTAGTTATTTTTGGCATGCATCTTCATCCCAAAAGTGGCAGCTACATAATGAAAGAGGGTATATGGGATACACCCCTGGGCGGGCTAGAGATTGATTCTGATTTGGGTGAAAGGCTGGAACAGGAGTTTTTTTTTCATGTGGAAACCCCGTCCAGTCATAACCAGGACAACACCATAGAGTTGCAGCTTCCATTTGTCAAATATTTATATCCTGATGTAAGGATACTCCCAGTGGGTGTGCCTCCTACAGATGATTCAATCAGGATCGGTGAGCAGACTGCTGAAATTGCAAAGGAGACAGGCAAAAGGCTGCTGGTGCTTGGTTCCACCGATCTGACTCATTACGGACCAAACTATGGATTTATTAGCCATGGTGTCGGGAAAAAGGCGGTTGAATGGGTAAAGAATGAAAATGACAGAAAGATAGTAGACCTTTTTCTGTCCATGGACGCGAAAGGGGTCATAGAGGAATCTCATACAAGTCATAACGCCTGCTGCGGAGGTGCCGCAGCCGCTGCGATAGCTGCGGCAAAAGCCCTTGGCGCCCGGAACGGTGAGGAGCTGATATACAAGACCAGCTATGATATAAGGCCGGATAACAGTTTTGTGGGATACTCAGGAGTAGTGTTTATTTAAAACAGTAAATTATCAAGATCAAGCACAAGCATAGGGAGGGTTGTAATCGATATGGAATTTTTAGAAAAGGCCAGGATCAGACTTGAACATTGGATTCATCACAATGAGCATCATGGTGAAGATTACGAAGAATTTGCCAATGAACTGGATGAGGCAGGAAAAGGCAAAAGTTCTGAATACATAAAAGAGATGATTGGACTAACCAAAAAGACGACTGAATGCCTAAAGAAGGCACTTGAGGCACTCAAATAGGAATCAAATGAGGTGATAAAGATGTGTGAAGCCAATGCGTATTTATTAAAAGGCAGTGTGGAGGAAATGATCCTGGATAATGTGGATCAGGTTGATGTTGATGGTGACGAAGTTCGAATGGTCAATATATTCGGAGAGCAGAAGATACTGAAGGCCAGGATGAAAAGCTATATGAATGAGGAAAAAAAGATCCTGTTTGAGGCGATTGAATAATCATATAGCGGACAGATGTATTAAAAGAGATCAAATATTTTCCTGTAACAGTAGCAGGGGTTTCCTCTTATTATCCGGGTTTAATGAGACTTCGTAATTCAGGAATAAGATTTTTCAATTTCATGCTTGACAATATTTCCAAAAAGCCTAAAGTGATTTTTCTAAAACAAGACATCCTTTTAATAGCCCAAGATAGAGAGAGTAATGACAATAGATCCAAAATTGTCTAATGAGGCTGAAGTGAGAAAGGCCTGCATGGGTATGATAGAGACTATTTTTCTCTGTCTTCCCGATGTACTCATGGGTACAATATATCATGTGGGCAAGATGCCGGACCTAGTTGTCAAGAGAACCGCCTGCGGTACCATTGACGATGAGAGAAAAAATATTACATGGAGCCTTCCTTCAGTCTCTGAATATGATGATCCGGGGAGATCATGGACCGACTACAGGGATGAGCCGGGCCGGTCCCTTGAGGCAATGGCTTGGTGCATTGAAAGACAGAAAAGGTGGACATCAGAAGATCCTGCCAGCGATATACGTCACTCAAGGCCCTTGGATAATGATGAGGGTTTTAATCACCTGGAACCGGTGCTTGTGAGAAAGTCTGACCTGAATCTGGATATGTATGACTCCTTTGATTATCCCAGAAACTGGAATGGTGATATGATCTGGAAGGACAGCGAATATGTAGTTGTTGCCGTCTTGAAAATTCAGTTTCGCCCTTATACAATAAAGATCAACAGCAATGAGACAAGGGTGATCAAGAAGCTTGCCCATTCCCTTGGGACGGAGATACTGTCCACTCAGCTGCGCCAGGATTCCCTGAACACAATGCGGCAGCTTGCAATGGACCGTTTGAATGTCTGCAATGTCCTTGCTGACTCTCTTAGAAATGCCATAGCCAAATTTGGATTGATCTTCTCTGTTTTAAAACAGGAAATAGGATTTCTCAGGGAGCAGTGGGAACAGATTCTACTGAATTATAGTGAAAAAGAAGGCCCCAAAGCCATGGTTCTAAGGGATCTTGAGGCCCTTTTGAATGAATGTGTTAGTGCGGATGAGGGTATGAAAAAGGTCCTGTCTGACGCGCACACAAAATTTTTAGAGATTTGCCTGCCGCCTGAGCAGGGCCGTAAATGGCTTGAGATGCAGATAATAAAGAGATGGGAAAAATTTTTAGATAAATATCCGCAAAAAGAATCAATAAATATCAGGGCCGGCCATATATTTGACGAACTTAAACAGTCACTGTATTTTGGCATTGATTCTGATATCGCGGCAGAGTATGACTTGATCTCTGATGATCTGAAATCGGAGTGGATTGACCTGATTTATAAAAATACGGAAAGTTTTAATTCCTCAATGCTGGATAGACTTATAAATGTACTAACTGAACCTTCATTGAATATTCCATCCAGGGAAAAGTCCCGAAAAAATCTTATCCAGCTTAAGGCCCTTGCAGAGACTATTAATGATCTGGAGAGGAACACCAATTTTCTCCTCAATCAGGTTTTGAAAGGGCAGGATGATGGAATTGATAGAGAGGGGATCCCAGAGGGTGATAATGCCACAGGTAAGGTGAAAGAGAATAATGTTTTGTCGAGTTTTTTTCAATGAGTTTTCCATTCCTGCTAATCCCATATCAACATGCCTTGATAATGGAGACAGATTCAATCCCGCCTGAACCAAATTATTTCTAAAATTATGAATATTTTTAGTGAAAATTTTTTATATATGGTGTAGAAGTTGAACGAAATTTTTAAATGTATGCGCCTGTAGCTCAGCTGGATAGAGCAGCGGACTTCTAATCCGCAGGTCACGTGTTCGAATCGCGTCAGGCGCGCCACTCAAATCAGGACTTATGCAATATTGTTTAAGTCCTTTTTTATTTGCCTTTGAGTTTGTATTGGGTCAATTTGGGAGCAAAAAAATAATAGGTATCATTCCCTTCCGTTCTCTTCGCCTTTGAAATTTTGACACCACCTATCGGGTTCACTTCTAAAATCAAGTTCATCGACTTCTGATTTTTTTGCGGCTGGTATCCAGTGAAAAATGGACTGAAACCGCTTCAGATCCGTTTCCTGGAAGAAGCGTGTTCCTATTTCCTCAGCCTGGCAACCCCGTACACAATATATGGATATTGGTCGTTTGTGAAAAAATAGAAAAGTATTATTTCTGACTGAAGCGCGATTTTGCCTGAAGTATTGGGATGGTATGCAGTCCGTAGTTTTCTGGATTGGGCTCCGCATCTTCAGATTTTGAGCTGGAATGCCACCAGTATTGATGGTTTTGAAGATAAAAGTCCTGTTTAATGCTGATATCCGTATCTTCCAGTTTGCCTTCGAGTGACATATTATAACTCCGTCCATTGTTGGCTGTCATGGATACTGTGCCGGAAAATTTCTGTCCAATGTTCATGGCGATTGGTTGTTCGAAAAGGAAGCGGATCTGGAGCCAGTGGGTCGCAGGTGAAGATGGGGCTGTAGAAAGGTGCCCCAGGTAACTGGTGCCTTCGAAATGTACGTCAAACCATCCCGCAAGCCCGTGCATCAGCCCTGTGGAAGTTGCTGTGAAATTAAGCTCTATTTTGAATTGGGCGTAATCTTTCGGAGCAACGGTCAGAAAGTTGAACTCATGGCTTGAGGGTTCTGCCATAAGGGTATTTTGATCAACAGGACCGACAAAGGGTTTCGAAAAATAGTTGCTAAGTGCCGTGCCAGCCAGGCTTGATACATCGATGGAGTAGAACTCGGTATTCTCCCAGAAACGCGTTTTGGTGACATGGGAGGAATGGAGATAATTGTCTGTAAAGGGCGCAAGAAATATCCTGCCCTTGCTTGGAAACATCTTACCGTCAGGTTTCAACCAGCGTTCACGCGCTAATGCATAAACCTCCATCATCCTTTCATGAACAAGGAATATCCCCATGGGTTCGGATACGATTATATCTACCTTTTCGGGTAGTTGTAGATCCTCAATTTTTTCCTGAATCACCTCGATCTGTCCTGAGAGACCATTTGCCTTAACAAGAGTATGGGCGTGATTCGCCATTTCGGTTGCTTCAATAGCATAAACCTTCCGTGCGCCAGCATGCGCTGCGAAAAAGGAAAGGATTCCGGAGCCGGCACCCACGTCCATGACTACTTTATCCATAAAATCTTTCATGTTCAGGGTTATGGACTGATGGTACATGCCCGTTCTTTCCGTGTCTTCCAGCATAATCTGCTGATTCGAAAGTTGGGCGTAATAGTCTCCATGAACAAGTCCCCATCCTTCATGGGATATTTCCGGAATTCTTTTGTCTATTTCTTTTGTTTTTGAATCGTTCTGCTTTGTCATGTTGTGTTCTCCTGAAGGTATGTTCAATGAACTTTGATAAAAGGCAATCAATGAATTAATAAAAAAAGACGATGAGGAAAGATCAATTGAGATACTATTCAGAATAAATTATAGGATTCTTTCAAAAAATCGGATCTGAAACAACAGCATGTTTTTTAAAAAGCATTGCGTTTTTACAGGGGCTGTGAGGTGTTAGGATTATTTAATACACTGATATTCATTTTGCCATTCTTATAGCATAAGGGCAACAAAAAAGCCCTGAATCCGCTTTACGCCGATTCAGGGCTTTGTGTGTTAAAGGTTAGTTAAGAATTTTAGAGTTTGCCTCCCTTAAGATCCAGCACAACCCTTACTCCTTCGTGATAGCGCCTATGATATGGGTCGTCCCTGCCGCGGTAGAAACCGGGATTGCGGTTTGCAACACGCGCGTGACCATAGTATTCTGCGCCGTTGTACCAATTGCCGCCGCGCTTATTATGGTAAGGTATGCCGTCCGGCATTGTTCTGCTGGGTCTCTCTGTAACTCTAGGATTGTCACCCGAACTATTTGCGTAGGTTCTGTTCACATACCAGTCGTTTGTCCATTCCCAGATATTGCCCGACATGTCAAACAGACCAAAAGGATTTGATCCGTCATTTGTCTGATATGTCTTCTGGTCACCTGGCCAGTTGAAATCCTCCTTTTTATGCAGGGAGCCGTCATAAAAGCCAACAGGGGTAGTGTGCGGAACCGGGCCTGTCTCAAAGGGATCATTAGAGCTGGGCCAGTTTCCATATGTACCGTCTTTGTTCATGTCATTTCCCCAGGGGAATACAAAGTAGGGGTCTTTCTGATCACCACGGCCTGCATATTCCCATTCAGCCTCTGTTGGAAGCCTGAAACCCTTAGCTGAATAATTGGTATTAAAGTCATCATCATACAGAGGCGTATATCCATTTTCCATGCTCAGCCAGTTACAGTATGAGGCTGCTCCTGAATACAGAATACCTACAACCGGATGTCTTTCTTTGCCGGGCTTGACCTTGAATTTGCCGTTTTCGAACATTATTTGGCTGCCGGATTCATATCCATCCGTATACTGCTCTTGCCCCTTGTACATTTCAGATTTATCCGTTTCGCAAAGGAGTTCAGGGCTGCCAACCGGAAATACCATTCCCCATTTTACTTCTATCAGCCCCTTGCCCATGGCGTAGTTCAGGCTGTGACAGAATTCAGTATTGGTTGTCGAATGTTTGGCAAAATACATGGGGTTAATCTTTACCTCATGCACGGGCACCTCATCACTTCCATGGGCTGGGTCTTCACCGCCAAGTCCGCAATGATCGCCCATCATAAATGTCCCTTCCGGCAGGCTCACCAGTACAGGCACGTTAGGCAGGCTCACAACCTGCAGATTAAGCTTTGGCGACGGTGGATAATGTTTTTTCGCAATTTCAGCTTCAATTTTTGCCTTTCCTCCGACACCGCCACCACCTTCTCTCTTTCCACCACCTTTCCTTGCTTCTCTCTTTTCACCACCTTCTCTCTTTTCACCACCTTTCCTGCCACCACCCCGGGAGCTTGATTCAACACCAAGGCCGCTTACGCCATTTATTTCAAAGTACGTGTCTCCCGACCACCCTTTTGTATTTATACTACCCAAACTGTTACCACCTCCACCTGCAGCGATGTTAAAATACGCAAAAGGTAGAACTAAAAGACCTGCAAACACAAAAAAACATAATTTCTTCATAGCAATCTTCCTCCGAATTCATGGCGTTTATACGCCTATGATCCCTCTTTATAGATAAGGGGTTTAGGGTTAACTGTTGCAACCTGAAAGCAAAGCTTAAATCCTTTTAAACCTTTGGTGTGCCAAAACAGTAGATTTATGGATAAATTGAAATTACCGTCCCGTAATATTGGATTAAAAGAGTCGTTTATGTCAAGAAAAATCGAGAAATGCAATTGTTAAAAATAGTGTTTGCCATTTACCACCGGCCGCATAAAGTTTATCGACATGGAAGAAGAACCTCTTTTGAGACAAAAGGGTTGTTCCAATATAAGGACCAAAGCGGCCGACTATTTCAAGTTTCGGCATGAAATACTCGAATCCTTGACCATTTCCTCCCAGACAAATTGAGATAAAGCATGAGATTAAAATCCGGAAAAAGGGAGCCAACTCTCAATTTTTAATTATTTTTAAATCGCCATTTGTGTAATGAAAAGATAAAAATCTGACCTCAATTTTTGTTATTTGGACGGAACGATGTATGAATATGCCACCTCTCCATTTTTAAATCCCTTCTCCTCCTCGTCCTTGGGTAATACAGAGCGGACATATTCAACGAGCGCTTCTGAATTTGAGACCGTTACCCTGAGATGTCCTGAATTTCCCAGGATATCTCCTGAAAGGTATTCCATTGGCCTTCCCGGCCCGTAACAGTCGCCGGTTTCCAGACACGCACTGTATGTATAATCCCCAGGCATGGGGCATTCCTGGTAGATGATGCCATCCTTAACCTGCTTTACAAAGAGATGGTCATGCCCCTGAAAAAAGACAGATACCTTGTTTTTTACCATGAGCGGATGTATCGGTGTCTCCCATCCTGGACGCATCTTGTCAAATTCCCATTCCCCTGTCCTTTTATTTTTACCTCCCCATTCATAGAATTCTGCCCATTCTGCCGCGCCCCGTGTCTCGCCTAACACATGATGTGAAAAGACAAACTTATATTTTGAGCTGCTTTCTTCCATTGTATTTTTAAACCACCTGTATTGCTCCTCACCAAGGGTCCAGTCCCACATGTCTTTGCCGCCTTTCTTTTTTGCCCAGCTGGTGGGGAAAGCCCCTGGAGGAGGTGTTGTAGAGTACCAGTAAGGATCAAGTACCATGAAAAGAGCGTCGCCCCATTCAAACGCGTAGTAGTTTTCTCTAAGGCCCACAAATTCCTCTTCTTTTTCGCTGCCTGAATAGAATTCGTCAGGAAAAGGGTTGGGATAATGCAATTTTCTGGCAATCGTTGACCAGATTGCCGGAATATCAGGTGTTCCGTCCAGCTCCCACCCCCATTCAGCCTCGTGATTTCCCAGGGCCAGAAAAATGGGTGTGGAATGACCAATGATTTCAAAATATGGCCTCTGTTTGAGGTATAGCTTTTCTACTGCCTTATAGTTTATATTACGTACATGTGTTGATCTAAAGGTGTCGCCAATGTCAAAATGGAAATCAGGATTATCATTGAGCGCATTTTGAATGGCTATTTTGTAAAGTTTAGGATCACAGAGACGGCGATGATCCAGGTGTGAATCCGCTTGAATAGTGAATGTAAATTTATTTCCGGGCTTCCTTTGCGTATGAAATGCGTGTTCGTCTCTTGCAATAAAATCCGGCACTCCAGGCTGGCGATAGTTCATCCGGTAATAATATCTACTATTTGGCTTGAGCCCGGCAATGACCGTCTCTATAGGCTCATTAGCCTTAAAACCTGAGACCTTGGTTTTTCCTGTGTAGGATCCTGGATTAATCCCATACTCAAAGAAGAGTTCAATATCACTGTCTGTCATCATGTTTACAGTTACTGATGTATCTGTCGGGCGGCCTAACAGCTCTTTATGGATAAAGGTTATCTCTTTGATCGTTTTTTCTGATTCCATTAATCCCTCTTCAGTCTTATTTTTTTGTTTAATACCGCCCGCACCGCAGATTATAAGGGCCGAAATAATTATAATGAGAGCTGACACATACGGAATTAGCCTGTCCTTATAGTTTGTGATTGGTTTCATAAAACCGTCTCCTTTGAGAATTTTTCATTAATCCATCATATAAGTAAGATTGATTTTTCCACAATTATAGTATTCCACAGCAGGGCAGAGTATTGCCTTACAATTAAGGTTCTGTGTTTAAGCCTTTGATATATTCGGGAGTTGTCACAGTCACTGGGACAGGGAAATATGAATCAAGGCTGAAAGGCTTATACTGCGAGGGCTGTTCGAGAGCTGTTTTTATTTTATCATGATTCAAATATTATAATGATAATGGGCATTTTGCCATGTTATTTAAAAAGCATGCCATAAGTACATGTTAGTGTAAAGGAACATTTTGTTAAACGGAAAACCCGCATTTGCGGAATGAGAGAAATGAATGGGAGAAAAGTGTAATGGATTTTCTAAAAACTAGCTTTTAGCGGCCTTATTTCCTTTTATCCGATGCGCTTGTCACTTATATGATCTGTTATTCCCATTCTATGGTGCTGGGGGGTTTGGAAGATATGTCATAAACCACCCTGTTAACTCCCCGCACATTATTTATGATCCTGTTGGAGGCCCTTGCCAGCAAATCATACGGCACTCTTGTCCAATCCGCTGTCATGGCATCAAGGCTGTCAACTATTCTTATAGCAATGACATTTTCATATGTCCGCTCATCCCCCATTACACCTACGGTATGCACAGGCAAAAGGACTGCAAAGGACTGCCAGACCTTTTCATAAAGGCCTGCCTCGATGATTTCCTCATTAAGAATTGCATCCGCATTTCTCAGTATATTCAGCCTCTCTTTTGTTATCTCTCCAAGAATTCGCACTGCAAGGCCAGGCCCTGGGAAGGGTTGGCGCATGATCAGGTCCCTGGGGATGCCCAGCTCCTTGCCTACGAGTCTTACTTCATCCTTGAACAGCTCCCGAAGGGGTTCAACCAGGCCCAGTTTCATAAACTCAGGCAGGCCGCCTACATTGTGGTGGCTTTTTATCGTGGCAGATGGCCCTTTGAACGATACGCTTTCTATTACGTCAGGATAGAGGGTGCCCTGGGCGAGATATTTAACCTTTCCAATTTCTTTTGCCTTTTTTTCAAAGACAGTAATGAATTCTCTGCCTATGATCTTTCTTTTCTCTTCAGGGTCGGTCACGTTCTTCAGCTTTTCCAGAAAGAGATCAGATGCGTCAACCAGATGAAAGTCCATCTTATAGTGCCCCTGAAAAAGTTTCACTACCTCTTGTGCCTCTTCCTTTCTCAAAAGGCCATTGTCCACAAATATGCATGAGAGCTGTTTGCCGATGGCATTATGAAGCAGTACTGCTGTCACAGAAGAATCCACACCACCAGAAAGGCCGCAGATCACTTTTTCATCGCCAATGGATTCCCTCAGCTCCCTGATAGTCTGGTTTGCAAAGGATGCCATGGTCCATGTGGGTTCGCATCCGCAGATCCGAAATAGAAAATTTTCTAATATCTTCATACCGTCTGGTGTGTGAGCTACTTCAGGATGAAACTGAACACCCAGGATTTTTTTAACAGTGTTTGCCATCGCTGCCACAGGGCTGTTGTTGCTGTCTGCTATCACTGAAAAACCTTCAGGCATCCTGTCGATCCGGTCACCATGGCTCATCCAGACAGTATGCGGCATCTTTGTATCAAAACCGTAAAACAGGTCCGCAGCATCCTGGATATTTATCCCGGCATTACCATATTCCCGGTCTTTGGCCTGCGCAACTTTTCCGCCCAGGATGTGGGTAAGATACTGCATGCCATAACAGATTCCCAGGATAGGAACCTCCAGATCAAGGATGCCCTTGTCCGGGAAGGGAGCGTTTTCCGCATAGATATTAGACGGTCCTCCTGAAAGGATTAGGCCTCTGGGAGAAAACTCCTTTATCCTTTGTATGCTCAGATTATAGGGATGTATCTCACAGTATACCTGTGCCTCACGCACCCTCCTGGCAATCAGTTGCGTGTACTGTGATCCAAAGTCCAGTATCAGTATTTTGTCATCATAAATGTTGTCTATCATTATTCCAGCCTGTAGTTTGGCGCTTCCTTTATAATGTCCACATCATGTACATGGGCCTCTTTTAGTCCGGCCCCTGTTATTTGCATAAATTTCGGTTTTGTTTGGAGTTCTTCTATATTGTTACACCCGAGATATCCCATCCCGGATCTGAGGCCGCCCACCAGCTGGTATATGACCTCTGAAAGCAGGCCTCGATATGGCACACGGCCTACTATCCCTTCCGGCACGAATCCCTTGTCATATTTGACCTCACCCTGAAAATACCGGTCCCTGCTTCCCTCTTTCATCGCCTCAATGGAACCCATCCCCCTGTAGACCTTGTAGGTCCTTCCCTGAAACAGGATTGTCTCACCCGGGCTTTCCTCTGTCCCTCCGAACAGGCTGCCGATCATTACAGTGTTGGCGCCGCCCGCGAGGGCCTTTGTGATGTCCCCGGAATATTTAATGCCGCCGTCTGCAATGATTGGGACCCCGTTTTTATTTCCCTCCTCCGAGCAGTTCATGATCGCGGTCATCTGTGGCACACCGATACCTGCGATGATCCTTGTGGTGCATATAGAACCGGGACCAACCCCTACCTTTACCGCGTCCACACCAGCCTCTTCGATCAGGGCTTTGGTTCCGTCAACAGTGGCCACGTTTCCCGCTATCAGTTCAGTTTTAGGAAATTTCTTTTTTAAATGTTTTGCCGAATTGATCACACCCTCAGAATGGCCGTGGGCAGTATCAACGACAATAACATCAACATCCGCTTCAACCAGTTTCTCTATCCGCTCCTCCGTGTCAGGACCAACACCCACTGCTGCTCCAACCCTGAGACGTCCCAAACTATCCTTACAGGAGTTCGGATACTTTTTTATCTTTTCAATATCTTTTATGGTGATAAGGCCCTTTAACTTTCCGGCCTTGTCCACGACCAGCAGTTTTTCTATCCTTCTTTCATGGAGTATCGCCTTTGATTCCTCTAGGGTAATTCCGACATGGGCAGTGGCAAGGTTGTCCTTGGTCATGACTTCTTCTACAGCCTTATCTGTATCTGTGGCGAACCTCAGGTCACGGTTTGTAATAATACCCACCAGGTTTTCGTCATTGACCACCGGAACTCCTGAAATTCTGTATCGGCTCATTATATCAAGGACCTCAGAGACCTTTTTGTCAGGGGCTATGGTGATTGGATTTACAATCATGCCGCTTTCCGACTTTTTTACTTTTTCCACTTCAAGCGCCTGGCGGTCAGGACTCATGTTCTTGTGTATAAAACCCAGCCCGCCCTGCCTGGCAATGGTGATGGCTGATGCTGATTCTGTAACAGTGTCCATGGCAGCGCTAACAATAGGGATGTTCAGGTTAATGCTTCTGGAGAGTCTTGTATTGACATCCACCTGATTTGGCAGGACTGCTGACCTTGCCGGTATCAGGATAAGGTCATCAAAGGTGAATCCATGTTTTATATCGTGTGCTTTCATCTTATTCTCCCTGTAAATATGCTATTTGTACCCCTTCCAGAATATCCGAAAAGCTGATTTTTATCTCAGATGAATGAAAAAAACGCAGTATCCTTATGATCGCAAGGGCTCCAGCCAGGATCACTCCCGCCCGGCCACTGTCCAGGCCAGGCAGTTTCAACCGTTCTTTAAAGGGCAGATCTCGCATATATTCAAACAGGTCTTCAATCTGCGTTTTTTTTATTACCAGCCCGTTTAGCTTTTCAGGCGTAATATCCCTGGCCCGTATCCTGTTTACCATAGCAGCCAGGGTAGTGACAGTTCCACCTGCCCCGATCATGAGAAATTCATCCCCTTTAAATGGGATCTGTAAAAAGGTCTTAGTGAGTAACCTGTCTATATGTCCTGAAAGCGATTTTATCTGTTTTTTATCAGGGGGGTCTGAATCAAAGAACCGCTGTGTCAGGACCATAGCACCCAGGGGGACAGATTTAGCCCCGATATTGAGGTCCTGGCTTGATATGAATTCTGTTGTTCCGCCGCCCAGGTCAAATATGACAAAAGGACCGTTATAATTCAATGAGTGGAGTACCCCTTTCTGTGTAAGCAGGGCCTCTTCCCGGCCGGATATGACTTTTATGTCAATCCCTGTCCTGTCATGTATGAGTTTTAAAAAGTCAGCCCTGTTACAGACCTTTCGCATTACCCCGGTTGATACAGCGCGGACAACCTCTGTACCATATTCCTTTATGACAGAGGCAAAATCCGTAAGCACAGCCAGTGTCTGTTTTACCGCATTAGGGCTGATCTCCCTGTCGCCATATTCTTTTAGCCCATCAGCCAGGTTGATATAGTCCCTTTTTCGGGCAATAGGTTGAAAAAGTCCGGGAAAGCTGACACTTCTCGATATCAGGAGCCTTGCAGTATGGCTTCCGATATCTATTGAAGCTATGATGAAACTCCCTTTTACTGGTTCGGAACAGCTCCGGTTATTGTGTTTCACGGAATCCCTTGCCATTGCATTCTGCCTTTATAAAAAATAATAGGGCAAGGTATCAGAGGATAGCATTTTTTTCAAGCGCTAACCTTGATTTTCAAAAGGAAATCATATCTTTCAAAAAAAATAATTCCCATGGTAGTTTTCGATGAGAATGGGGATAATCGCCAATAATGACAAAACTTCCCCCTGTCAAGCTCATAAAGGACTATTGCA
>JAFDJA010000319.1 GCA_019307745.1 Deltaproteobacteria bacterium
ATCAAAAGTCATCCTCCCTTGTCTGGACAAGATACTGGATATCTCCTGAACGAAAAGTCTCGTTCAGGCAAAAATCCGAATACCGAATTTCTAAATTCGAAACAAATTCGAATATCAAATGACAGAATGTTCTAAACAACAAACCGGAATTCTGAAGTTTTGGTCATTCGAACATTTGAATTTTAAGGTTTGTTTCGAGTTTCGTGCTTCGGATTTCGAGCTTTCTGCTTATAAATTACCGCTCTCTGAACACTATCTATAGCTTCAATTATCAAGGGTAAAGATTTGACCCCTAGCCCTACTCCACCTGTGTCACCCTCAACACTTCTGAGACTGTACTGATCCCTGATTTAACTTTCTGCCACCCGGCTTCCCTCAAGGTCCTCATACCCTGCGACCTTCCCTTTTCTTTAATGACATTAGAGGGAGCTTTGTCCA
The DNA here is from genome assembly GCA_019307745.1 of Deltaproteobacteria bacterium. Classification (GTDB taxonomy): domain Bacteria; phylum Desulfobacterota; class DSM-4660; order Desulfatiglandales; family HGW-15; genus JAFDJA01. The sequence goes on from JAFDJA010000319.1 coordinate 439, forward strand.
GGATCAATTCTCTTATATCATCATTCATCAGCAATAACTCATAGATGCCCCGTCTGCCCCTGAATCCTGTGTGGGAACACTTCTCACATCCTGCCCCTTTGAAGATAGGGAGTTCCTTAACATCAGACTGACTTACTCCTAACTCCTCCATAACACCCAACTCAGGGGTATAAGCCTCTTTACATTCAGGGCAAATCACTCTCACTAATCGCTGAGCCATGATACCCAATAAGCTGGAAGAGATGAGATAGTTCTCCATTCCCATCTCCAGCAATCTGGTCACGGCACCTGCAGCATCATTAGTATGTAAGGTACTGAAAACCAGATGACCGGTTAAAGCAGAGTGGATGGCAATTTCTGCTGTCTCTGCATCTCTGATCTCACCAATCATAATAATGTCAGGGTCCTGTCTCAGTATCGATCTCAAGATATTGGCAAAACTAAGCCCAATACCAGCTTTAACCTGCACCTGGTTTACACCACCCAGCTGATATTCAATAGGGTCTTCTACGGTTATAATCTTTTTTTCCGGAGAATTGATTTCACCTAATGCCGCATACAAGGTAGTAGTCTTTCCACTGCCTGTAGGTCCTGTTACAAGGATAATGCCATAAGGCCTGTTGATTAAATCCCTGAATTTCGATAAATCATAATCGGGAAAACCCAGCTTTTCCAGATCAAGAATTACGCTCTCCCGATCCAGTATCCTCAATACAACACTCTCACCAAACATAGTGGGCAGTGTAGATACCCTGAAATCAATTTCTTTGCCCAGCACTCTCAATTTTATTCGACCATCCTGCGGAAGCCTTCTCTCAGCAATATTCAATTTAGCCATGATTTTCAACCTGGAAATAACAGCGGCCTGAAGCCTTCTGGGAGGTGCCTCCATATCATGTAATACACCATCGATGCGATACCTCACCTTGAAGTCTCCCTCAAAAGGCTCCAAATGGATATCACTGGCTCTCATTTCAATAGCCCGGGTAATGAGCAGATTGACCAGTCTGATAACAGGCGCTTCAGAGGCTAAATCTTTCAGGTGATCAACATCTCCTTCATCATCAATGGACAAGTCTTCCTTGCCATTCTTCCCGATATTCTCAACAATCCTCTCCATAGAAGTTGTATCTGTGTTGAATAATTTTCCCACTGCATCCAGAATCTCTTCTTCTCGAGCCAGATTAATCTTCACATCATAGTTTGTTGCCATCCTCACTGCATCGCAGGCATAAACATCATAAGGATCACTCAAGGCTATGGTTAATACATTCTCATTGAGGCTCAGAGGAACAAACTTATACTGCCTCATAAATTTTTCTGAAAGATTTTCCAGTACAATTGTCTGTTGAGGAAAATCTTTTAAAGAAACAAAAGGTATATCCAAATATTCACTTAACGTTTCCAACAAAACAGTCTCAGAGACGAGTCCCAAATCTACCAAACGTCGACCCAACCCTTCAGTACTATTAGACTGCGCTGTGAGTACCTTTTCCAGCTTATCCTTACTGATCTTTCCAGACTCCAGCAGTATTTCACTCAACGATTTAACTGTCTTAATTGTCATAGCCGC
>JAFDJA010000320.1 GCA_019307745.1 Deltaproteobacteria bacterium
TGGCTGTCCTACCGGTGAGGCAAGATCCAGTAAGGGTTACCGACTTCCGGCCAAGTGGGTTATCCACACGGTGGGACCTGTATGGAGGGGTGGAAACAGCAATGAGGAGGAGTTGCTTGCAAATTGCTACAGAAACAGCTTCAAGGTTGCTCGGAAACTGGGAGTAAAGACAATCGCCTTTCCCGGCATAAGTACTGGTGTCTATAGATTTCCTTTGGAGAGGGCAACGGAGATAGCACTTGGTGAGGCAAAAAATGTCCTGGAAACAGATAAGGACCTGCAAAAGGTGGTCTTTGTCTGTTTTGGAGAGAAGGCCTTTAATACCTATCAGGATGTCTATCAAAGAGTTTTTAGTTGATGGGCAGAATGATAACTATCATGACAAAACCATCAAATAATAAAAACTAAAGTTCTTTTTCAGTATATCGATAAGTAAGGTAATAGAGGAAGGATGGTGTTATGGAAAAATCCATAATATTAATCTTATCGTTTTTGATTCTGAACTCCCCTGTCTTCTCAGATGGTGCAGGTACAAGCTCTGTTGAACTGCTTCAACCGGGCTTTGAAGTTGACCATACCAGGTCTGATCCGAAAAGGTCGGCGCGTACTCATGAAAGAGACTACGAAGGGCCTGTCATTGATACACATGCGCATCTCTACCCGCCAAATGAAAGAAATGCAACTTCTGCAGATATACATAAAGAAGAACTTAATGATATTAGAAGGGTCATGAGGAAATTGGACGTTGAATTTGTAATCTTTATGCCTACACCTAATGATGGAATAAGGCGTAATCAGGAACTGGGCGTAGTAAAAAGAAAAATGATTAGAGATATAGACCCGGACAGGGTCAAGCTCTTTTGCGGGAGCAATTATATTACATGCTGGCTGGATGCTGCCTATCATAATAAATATACGGAAGTAGCAGTACAGGATATCCTGAAGCAACTATCTGAAGATATAGACAGTGGTGAGTATGCAGGTGTTGGAGAGGTTGGAATTTATCATTTTGATAAAGGATATGGACGCCAGAGGGTTCTTGAATTCCCTCCAAATTTTAATCCTTTCCTCAGGATTGTGGATCTGATTGGAGAGAAAGGGATGTGGCTTGACCTGCATGCAGAACCTGTCGACCCTAAAGGAAGATCCTATGAGAAGGAGGTTTTTGGTGGTATAGAATTGCTCTTTCATAGAAACCCTAATATGAAATTAATATATTCTCATACTGCGATGACTAATCCTGAGAATGTACGTAAAATACTTAACAAATATCCGAATATTATGATGAATGTTAAGATTGAGACAAGGCATGAAAAATGGAAGAATCTTGAACCGGTTGTCAATACTAGGGGAGAGCTATATGGAGATTGGGCACAACTCTTTGAAGAGATCCCTGACAGATTCATGATTGGAACAGATTTCCATTTCGGACGTAAAGGAGTGGAGATATCAAAGTATAAGAAAAGGATTAAACAGGTGAGAAAAATACTGGGGACACTAGACCCCAAGACGGCAAGGACTATTGCCTATGAAAATGCAAAAAGGCTTTTTGTCGATAGTTTATAACGGCCAGTGGTATATTTTATCATTTATCATCCTTTAGAAAGTACTTGTGGTATTCCTCCTCGGTAAGGTACTTTTTTAACAAACTTCCTAACAGGTTAAAAAGTTCCTCCATATCCGAGTCTGAAATTCTCTTCCTGATAAAGGTCATCAGCTCATCATCGGAAAACTTTTGCAGGTAGTATGTTAGTGTGCATTCATCAGTCTCACGGTCAAGGCCAAATCCTACAAGACCATCGTATTCTTCCACAAATCGATGTTTGTGTGTTGACATGAATTCTTTCCTCTCAATAGTTGGCTGTTTTTTAAAAAGTCAATCTGCCCCACTTTGGCGTATAGGTGTTAAGTTAAGAGAAATAAGAGCTATTATTTACCACGGAGACACGGAGGTCACGGAGAAAGGCTTTTTCATAGGATATTTTCAATGTTGTTTCTGTGTCC
>JAFDJA010000169.1 GCA_019307745.1 Deltaproteobacteria bacterium
CACGAAATTTCCGCTGACCTAGTAGTACTGGCCACGGGAATGCAGCCTGTCACGGCAGAGGTTCCAGTACCTGTTGAAGTGGCCTATGATGACTATGGTTTCATGACCTCCGGGGACATGAAACCCGGAATTATTCCTGCAGGCTGCACAAGGACACCCTCATTTGTAACGGAAACGGTCCAGAACGGCACAGCAGCGGCCCTGAAAGCGATTCAGTCAGTGGTGAGGAGGTAATACTATGGAAAAAAAGATTGGAGTATATATTTGCTCTGGATGCGGTATCGGGGATGCCCTTGATATTGAGCAATTAGATAAAATTGCTACAGAAGACGGAGACGCAGCCATCTGTCGTAATCATTCCAACCTGTGCACACAGGAAGGAGTGGACATAATCAAAAAGGATATAGCCGATGAAGGAGTTAACACCATAATCATTACGGCCTGTTCACCCAGGGTCATGTATGAAACTTTCAATTTTGAAGGTTGTATCGTTGACAGGGTGAATATCCGGGAGCAGGTCGTATGGAGCCAGAAACCCGGCGAGGAGAATAAAGAAGATACCCAGATGATGGCTGGAGATTATCTCCGCATGGGTCTTGCAAAAGCAGAAAATATGGAACTGCCTGAGCCGTTTCACCCTGAACAGGAGATGTCAAAAAATATCCTCGTAGTTGGTGGAGGGTTCTCTGGAATGACTGCCGCCCTGGAAGCCGCAAAGGCAGGCTCCCAGGTTATACTTGTAGAAAAAGAGGCAGAACTTGGAGGTTTCCAGAAGAATATAAGAAAGATCGCTACTGCCCCCTACAAAGCTGTTCAGGACAACAACCTGAATGACCTTATAGACGCGGTGACTAAACATGACCGGATCAAGGTATTCACCAGCAGCACTATAGAAAAAACTGTCGGTGGTCCCGGTATTTTTGACGTATCTATCAAGCAAGACGGTTCGAGTTGTGAGGAGAAGGCAGGCGCTATCGTACTTGCGGCAGGGTGGCAGCCCTATGAACCTGAAAAACTGGATGCCAGCCTCGGGTTCGGGACATCCCCGGACGTTATCACCAACTCAATGTTTGAGGAAATCAGCAAAGAGGGAGAAATCACACGACCCAGTGACGGCAGAAAGGTTTCCAATGTCGCATTTCTCCAATGTGCCGGTTCCAGGGATGAGAACCATCTGCCCTACTGCTCCTCAATATGCTGTACAGCGACACTGAAGCAGGCATTACAGGTAAAACAGCAGGACCCGTACGCCAATGTCTATGTTATCTATAAGGAGCTGCGTACTCCGGGACAATCAGAAGATATTTACCGTAAGGCACAGGAAGAAGGAGTACTTTTCATACGATGTCAGTCTCCGGAGGTAAAGGCTGACAGTCAAACTCTGACTGTTGAGGCGGAAGACGAACTCCTGGGAGAGAAGATACTCATGGAGGACCTGGACCTCATTGTGCTGGCCACAGGCATGGTGCCCGCAACGGCATTTGGTCCGGACATCCTGGAAGAAGGAAAAGAGGAGGATACAGAGAAAAAAGAGGATAAACCAAAAAAGGATGACGATTTGGCGGATATACCGCCGGACCTCATCAGACGCTCTGAGATCTTAAATCTGGACTATAGACAAGGCCCTGAAGTACCGGCTCTGGAATATGATTTCCCGGATTCTCATTTTATATGCTTCCCATATGAGAGCAGAAGAACAGGAATATATGCTGCAGGCTGTGTGCGCCGGCCAATGGGTCTTGGCACTGCAGCTGAAGATGCGGCAGGAGCTGCCATGAAAGCAATCCAATGCATTGAACTTACATCAATGGGAGCGGCAGTCCATCCCCGTGCCGGAGATATGACATTCCCGGAATTTGCCATGCAGCGATGTACACAGTGCAAACGCTGTACTGTTGAATGCCCCTTTGGCGCCATAAATGAGGATGATGAGGCAAACCCCCTGCCCCACCCCACACGATGCAGGAGATGCGGTGTATGCATGGGTGCCTGTCCTGAAAGGATAATCTCATTTAAAAACTACTCCGTACCGATGATAGGGGGAATGCTCAAGTCCATCGAGGTTCCTGAGGAGGATGAGGAAAAACCCAGAATACTCGTGCTTGCATGCGAAAATGATGCCTACCCGGCCCTTGACATGGCTGGCCTGCACCGAATGACCTACAATGCGTGGGTAAGGGTAATTCCCTTAAGGTGTCTGGGATCGATGAATCTCGTATGGATCGCAGACTCACTATCCAAGGGGATTGATGGCATACTTCTCCTTGGATGCAAACATGGCGATGACTACCAATGTCATTTTATCAGGGGCAGTGAGCTGGCTGATATCAGACTGAGCAAGGTAGCTGAAACCCTTAACAGGCTGGCCCTTGAGTCGGAGCGCGTTCGTTTTGAAGCGATCTCCATAACTGACTATTCCAGGCTTCCAGCACTGCTGGATGAATTTGCGGAACAGATTGACGAAGTTGGTCCCAATCCTTTTAAGGGATGGTAAAAAACGAAAGTGCCTGTAAACAAAGAAATTTATAAGTCGTATAACCTTTCCACGACTTGTCAAGGGCAGCAGCTCCTGACACTTTTTACCTGGCTTCAACTTTAATGATCGAACTTCCAACTTTTAATCACGACCTTGGATTTCGATCTTAAATAACTTTTATCAGGAGGGCTGAGAATGAGTATCAAGGTTGATCCGAATCTGATGAAGGATCTTAAGGAATTTGGGCTTGAAGATGCCAACAAATGCATGCATTGTGGTAACTGTACGGCAGTATGCCCACTTTCCACAGCAGACAATACTTTTCCGAGAAAACTAATCAAGTATGCCCAGATGGGGCTTAAGGACAAAATCCTTGAAAGCCCCGAACCCTGGCTTTGCTACTACTGCGGTGACTGTTCTGATACTTGCCCCCGTGGCGCTGAGCCGGGCGAGACCATGATGGTGATGAGGCGTTATCTCACTTCCCAATATGACTGGACAGGATTTGCAAAGAAGTTCTATACATCAGAGATGTTTGAAATAATCTCTATTGCGATAGTAGCAATACTGGTAGGTCTTGCTATGATAATATTTCGTCATCCATTTAATATGGAGCACGCCTATCTCAACGATGTGTGGCCTGCTCCTGCTATGGAGATTGCAGATATGGGAATGGCAGCGGTTCTTACTTTTCTGCTCTTGAGTAACACCTATCGATGTTTTAATTATGTCATGGGGGATCTCAAGTTAAAAATTCCCATAGGCCTTTATATCAAAAATGCTAAAGAGCTTGTAATACATTTTGTTACCCAGAAAAAATTCGCGGAATGTACTGACAGGATGCAATGGTTTGTCCACCTTATGATAATGACAGGTTATTGTACAATATTCCTGCTCGTAGCCGTATTTCTCGCGGGCGGTATTCATGTAATAGGCCTTTCATTGCACGATCTGCAATTCCAGCGTAATGAAATTTACCCCTTCTTTCATCCATGGCGTATTTTGGGTTATTATGCTACCTTTGCCATTATGTATGGGACCACATACGCCATTATCGGTAGGCTTAAAAAGAAAAAAGCACCCTATAAAAATTCACACAGCACAGACTGGGGATTCCTTATCCTGCTTCAGCTCACTACCTTGACAGGTATACTCATCCACTTTACCAGGCTCCTGGATCTCCCCATGCCCACATATGTGCTTTATATCATACATATGATGGTCGCGATCCCGATGCTGGTGCTGGAAGTACCTTTTTCAAAGTGGGCACACCTCGCATTCAGGCCGGTGGTAGTATTTCTTATGGCCGTCAAAAAGGACTACCTTGAGGAGCAGGGTCAACAGAAGTAAGGATGTTTTGAGCCGTTTTATCCGGAACCAGATCTCCGGCATACAGCCGCGAGATTTGGTTCTTTTTGTCAAAGACCTGCCCGTGCTGTTTGACCGAAAGCTATGTCAGTCGATAAAGGAATGGACAAAACTGTCCCCCAAAGGGAATAAGACGGGATGCCTTGCAAACCGATTACTTGACGAGAATCATATTATGACCATATATCTGATACCGTGCCTGAGTAATCCATAGGTCGGAAAGCAGGTCAACTGTCAGACACGCAAATAACAGATGGAGAAGTCTTATGACAATACTCACACCCCCAAAATGCCAGCACTGTGATGCAGACATGAAGAAATGGGCAGCCCCTGATGATACAACATGGACATCACCATTCCAGTGGGTCTGTTTTAATGACGAATGCCCCTATTTCAAGAAAGGATGGGACTGGATGATGGAATCACAGGGAGTAAAAGCCTCCTACAGGCACAGGCTGGACCCGGATAGCGAAGTATCAGGTCCGCTTCCCACATGGTCTTATGAGGCACATAAAAAACATATTATTAAAGATTGATTGCTGCTCAAGGACCGGGAAATAGAATTCCACTGAAATCCTGACCTCCTTTCTCTCATCAGTTTGTGAGAAAAACCAATAATCTTAATAATTTTATGCCTGAACCAATCAATTAAACAGGATTATTAAAAAATGACACCAATAGGAAGAAATGACACCTGCCCATGTGGCAGTGGAAAAAAATTCAAAAAATGCCACATGGGAAAAGAGACCGAACTTACTCTTGACAGCATAGGAGATTTCACAGACGAAATGAGCAATATGATCACCAGTCTTCCGGCTGTGGCGCACGGTCGCTCCCGTGAAATTGTTGATTCACTTGATATCCAGGGACTCACCGGGAATCATATAGGAATTAAATTCATAGATCTGAAGGATTACTCAGACCTCAATCTCTTCGGGACTGCCCAGGGCAAAGCGTCCCGTGGCAACAGCGGAGGCGTCTTTATCAATCTCTACAAGACCCTGAAAACAGATCCGGACAATATATATCTTGCCATTTCCCATGATATAGATGATTCAACCCTGATTCATGAACTGGCACATGTGCTTGACTACCTAGGAGGCTCAAAACTGATGCCAGGTACTGTTGAACCATTGAGTCTGGAGATGGAAATACCAACAGACCACCTTGAACACCCTGAGGAGTTCGGACACTGGCTGGATTATCTGAAAAATCAATTTGACATCCAGCTTGATGCGGATGACACTGTTATTCATTTTCTGTATGAGAATGGGTGCCTAATCACAGGAAAAGCCATTGATGACAAAAACGAGTTCATCATCAAATCAAAATCTGAGCAGATCTTTCGATTCCTGAGTAAAAACAGCCAGAAGATCAATGAACGTATAAAGGAATTGCCAGGATATATAGGGTCACGGGAACCTAAAGAGGAGTGAACAGATTTTAAAGTCAGATTACTGAAAAAGGCCCCTGCTCAAGAATAAGCGGGGGCCTTTTAAATATCAATCAAAAGCCTTATTATTAATAAACATATTAAATGGACACACCTGGATTTTGTCTGAAACAGATATTCCGCTGACAGGTGGAGCCTTGCCTACATCTTCACCCCTAATACTGGAACGCATGCCACTGCAGCTATCATTGAAACAACAAACAGATAGATTATCCAATTAAAACTGCCGGTTGCTAATCCTTCCCTTTCATAGGAGTACATAATTTCTATACCCTGTACAGTGTCATCAAGATCAAAGGCAGATTCCCAGGGATATAGGAGTACATCCATAAACGACTGTCCTGCGCGTTTCAGATTAACGCGCATAAATCCATCACCAATGGCAAGATCTTTATAAACCTTTTCCCCGTCCACATCAAAAATTATCTTCTGGTAACCAGCCTCATTGGCCTTGATGCTCCACCATACCTCTCGCTTGCCTTCCAGCCTGACAGGACCGTCAACCACCTCAAATGATGAATCAGATTGAATGTTGACTACAGGTAAAGGTGATCCAACCTCTCCGTTAACCTTCAAGGTAATCATTGCCTCTTCACCCTCAGCTAATGGGCTGAACTCATAGAAAAGGCCCATCTGGGCTATAAACAGGACAACAGGAATCATCATTATGATCATGGGCACAAGGGCAT
>JAFDJA010000004.1 GCA_019307745.1 Deltaproteobacteria bacterium
GAGGGTCACGGATCAAATGGAAAAACTGGCTGAGGGAGATAGTGAAAAACTCAGACATTTAAGAAAGTCAGCAGGAAAACACTTTGATGAGATAGCAGCAGATTACAATACTGCCTATGTTCAGCTCTTCCGCATTGCCCTGTCCTGGCTCTGGAAAAAAATCTTTGATGGAATTGACATTAATCCAACCGATTCCAGAAAGATCAGGGAATGGGCAAGAAAAGGACCTCTGATCTATATCCCATCCCATAAAAGCCATATTGATTATCTTGTCCTTAACTACGTGCTTTATGACTTCCATATGCATATTCCCCGAATCGCGGCAGGCCAGAACCTTGCCTTCTGGCCCCTGGGGCATATCTTCAGAAAAGCCGGAGCCTTTTTTATCCGCCGGACCTTCAGAGGAGCAAAGCTCTATTCAGAAGTTTTTGGAAGGTATGTCAAGGCCCTCCTGGAAGAAGGGCACCCGATAGAATTCTATATTGAGGGAGGCCGAAGCCGGAACGGGAAGCTTGTCCCGCCCAAATCGGGATTTCTTTCCATACTTCTGCAGGCACATAATGAAGGATTCTGCAAAGATCTGATATTTGTACCAACATCCATCATCTATGACAGAATAATGGAGGGAACTGCCTACTTGAAAGAGATCAGCGGCGGTAAAAAGACAAAAGAAAATTTCAGGCAGGTCGTAAGTGCCAGACAGTTTTTGAAGAAAAAATACGGAAAAATCTATATCCGTTTTAATGAACCATTCTCCCTTAATGAGTACCTTTCTCAAAAAAACAATGAGGACAATAACACCCCCAAAGAACTGGCGTTCCACCTGATCAAATCTATTAATGAAGTATCATTGGTTACTCCACTTTCCCTTGTAGGAACTGCTATTCTCGCAAACCACCGCAGGGGATTTCATATCTCTGACCTGACTGAAACGGTTAATATTCTTGTGGATTTTCTGAAAAGCGAAAATGTCCCAATGGCAGAATCCCTTGAGGATCTTTCAAAAGCTGTTCATGATACAATATCCCTGTTGATAAACTGGAAGATGGTTGACCTTATGGAAGACGCTTCAGGTGAGGAAGAGACTTTTTTCTTTGTGGATGATGATAAAAAACTTGAGCTTGAATTTTATAAGAACTGCATCATTCACTTCTTTATCTACCACTCCTTTATTGCACTGTCTTTGCTCACAGGAACTGAGGCAGAAAAAACAGAAGAGTCCATAATCTCTGACTATTGTTATCTGAAGGACATTTTCGACAATGAATTCATCTTTGAATCGGATAACCTGAAGGAAAAGATCAGGTCTAGAATCCAATATTTTCTGAATATAAAATTCATTGCTGAATCAGAATCGGGCGAGGCATACAAGATAACAAAATTGGGATTCGACAAACTGCCAATCTGGGCAGCCATGACAAAGACATTCCTTGAATCATACTGGATTGCGGCCAAGACAATGAGCCAGCGCCATGACAGTGGAAAAAAAGGTGAAAGCCTGTTAAAAGACATGAACTATATGGGAAGGCGTTATCACAAGCTTGGTGTGGTTGATCATATCGGGGCGCTATCTCAGATCAACTTTAAAAACGCTGTCGACTATATCAACAAGAATATAATCAATCCGCAAAAAGATTCCGGAGATATGGAAAATCAAGATACACTTAAAGAACTTACACTAATAAGTAAAAAACTGTACGAGATGTCCCACTACGGACAAATTGGTTAGCGCTGTCCACTCTTGTCCTTTTCTCTTGTATATTCAAACAGATATGCGAGAACAAGTAAAATTGCAGCAAAGCCCAGGACCCGGCCCAGAGGGAGCCAGCCCCAGAAAAGGCGGCTTATTACAGCTGCCAATACAACCGAAAGGACAAAACGTAATATAAAAACATACAAATATTTCATGATCCGAAACCTTGGATTTTGAAAAAACAGATTCGTTCAGTTTGGCAGACCTTTATCAATAAAGGGAGCAGCAATAACATTTATTTCTTTTCATCAGCCGGTCTAAAAGGGATCACCTTGGCAGGTCTATGTTCTTTTGTCTTTCCCTGACCATCATCATCCTTCTTGTCCTCATCTAAAGGCAAAATCCCTTTCACCTCTTCCAATTTGACAGAATTTCCGCCCATAGTAAAGCTAGCCCCGTTAATATATTCCTCCTTCAGAATCCATGTTACCGACTGAGAAGGGATAGTAAGGAGCAGGAGGCTTACCTGATACCAGTTTTTTTTCATATCCGGCATAATAGATTCAATACGCGCATAAAAAACAGGCTTTTCCTGAAAATACACTAATACGACATCTCCTTCTATATTCATAATCTATTCCCAATGTATATGAAAAATCACATTTCTCAAAAGATCAATCCAGGTCTTTCGATTAGATCCGGATCAAATGCCTATAGCGACTAAGACACAACAAAAGCATTTCCCCCTTAAAAGTGGAGTTGGCAGGATTATTTGACGTGGAAGGCAACTGCCCACAATCTGTAAAATTATATACTGTCAATAAAACCTCTCTATATAGTTTCTGCACACACTATTCGGAGGCATAGGAACCGCCCTCTCCTCCCAATCAGCCGAGTTATTCTCTCCATTTCCATTAAACACACATACATTAGAAACAGAACTGCTCAGGACAGCGGGTTCATTATCCCCCCTAACAATATAATGTTTACAGTTCCAGCAACAATCTTTGGCCATTATAGCACCTTTTTGATATTCAATATAATACTAATCAATCTTAAATATTGAATCGCTTAATCCTCTTATCAGCCCCCTGGAAAATAATCAAGGTAAACAATAATTGCCACAAATACGGCAGATGATCTCATATTTAATGGACCTCTTTTTCCTTGACACCCATATCATCAATGTGGCATTTACAAACCCAATTTATATACTGGAGACATGCACTTATCATTTTCCCAGCCATTTTACGTTCACCTGATATTCGCTTTTAGAATCTCATAACTGGCTGATTTTATTAGACATGGCAGAAAGCTGTCCTGGATGCAACAGGAAAACTGTTCATAAGGCACAGCATACCAGGATGCTATATCATCCCCTGGACAATACTATGGCGGGGCGGCATCCACTAGCATAAGAGAGGAGCTGAAACAATGAGCGATCTTAAGTCTGGAAGTAATCTTGAAAAAATTCTGAAGACCGGGCACTTTGCCTTTACTGGCGAATGCGGTCCGCCAAAAGGTGGAAATGTTGAACACCTGAAAGAAAAAATGGCCCACCTGAAAGATAAAGTTGATTCTGTAAACATTACGGACAACCAAACAGCTGTGGTCAGAATGGCAAGCTGGGCAGCCTCAAGCATTATGATACAGGAAGGAATGGAACCAAATTTCCAGATGGTGTGCCGCGACCGTAACCTACTGGCAATTATGAGTGATATTCTGGGCACCTATGCCATGGGCGTCAGGAACATGCTCTGCCTTTCTGGAGACCATCAGGGATTTGGCAACCATCCCGAAGCAAAAAACGTGTATGACATAGATTCTATGCAGCTTATTGCCCTGGTTAAACACATGAGAGATGAAGGGAAATTCCTCAATGGTGAAGAAATAGACGAACCACCAAAATTATTTATCGGGGCTGCGTCCAATCCTTTTGCAGATCCTTATGAATTCAGAGTTCACAGACTTGCCAAAAAAATTGCCGCGGGTGCCGATTTTATCCAGACTCAGTGCATCTATAATATGGATAAATTTAGGAATTTCATGAAAAAGGCAGTTGATATGGGCCTCCATGAAAAGGCCTATATTCTTGCGGGCGTCACCCCCATGAAGAGCGTTGGTATGGCAAGATACATGGCCAAATCAGTACCGGGCATGGATGTCCCAGATTCACTGATTGACAGGCTCAAAGGTGCGGGAAAAGGCAAAGTTTCTGAAGAAGGTATTAAATTTGCCCTTGAACAGATCCAAGAATTTAAAGAGATGGAAGGTGTTGCCGGGGTACATCTTATGGCCATCGAATGGGAGCACAAGGTACCTGAAATAGCCGAACGGGCAGGAGTCCTCCCAAGACCACAGGTTTAGACCTGATACATTATCTTAACTTTATATATATATAATAGATTTACCAAGAATCAATGATGAGGAGAAAAAACATGACCTCACCTGCAGTAAAATTTGAGCCAGAAAAAGCCAAATCCCTGACAGAACAGGTTATAGAGCTATCAGGTCAGAACCTGTTAGCCTGCTATCAATGTAAACGCTGTGCTGCCGGGTGTCCGGTCGCTGAAGAAACAGGTAATTTCACTCCCAATAAACTGATCAGGATGATTATCTTAGGTGAAGGCGAAAAGGCACTCAATAACGAACTTGTATGGCGGTGTGTATCCTGTTACACCTGCGGTACTCGCTGCCCAAACAATATCCATACCGCCCGGATTACCGAAACCCTGAAAAAGATGGCGAAAAAAGGGCATGCAAAAGTGCTCAGGCCCAGGGTGGCAAATTTCCACAAATCATTTATCGACTCAGCCGTTCGCTGGGGCAGGTTAAATGAAGGAGAATTTGTTGGATGTTATGAATTAAAAAACACGTTCAGTTTTTTAAAGAAACTCGATTTTGTGGCCCTTTTCAAAGAGCACTTGACCCAGGCAAAGCTTGGAATAAAGATGCTCAAAAAAAAGAGGTTGCATTTTGGTTTTCAATCATCAAAGGGCAGATCTGAAATCAAAAAGCTTTTAAAAAAGGCTGAAAGAAAGGCAGGACTTTAAAAAAAATCAGGTCTTCTGTTTGAATTCTGGAAATGACTTCCCCTAAACTATTACGCAGAGCCATGGAACCCTCTAAAAAGGGTGGGCTCCCACGGAGTGAAAAATTCAGACAAAGAGGTAATTTAAAAAGGAAGCCGAAAAAATACAACTATATTTTAGGATAAATCATGACGGAAATAGGATACTACCCTGGATGTTCTCTTAAAGGATCAAGCAAACTCTATGATATTCAGAGCCGTAAGGTATTTAAGGAACTGGGAATAGAACTAAGGGAACTGGATGACTGGAACTGCTGTGGTGCCACATCTGCAGCCAAAACAGATGATTTTATGGCTACAGCGATGCCCGCCAGAAACCTTGGGATTGCCGAGGCATCAGGCCTGTCTGAAATCATAATCCCCTGTTCTGCCTGCTACAGCAGGATGCTGCTGAGCCAGAATGCCCTTCAGGAAGATCAGAACCTGAGAGATGAGATTAATGAAGATCTATTATACAAAGTCGCTGGAAACATCAATATAATGAGTATCCTGGAGCCGCTTTGTAGAACCGTAGAATCCGGAGCCATGAAGGAAAAGGTTGTAAAATCCCTGAAAGGGTTAAATCCTGCCTGTTACTATGGATGTCTGCAGACAAGATTTCCCGGGGACATTCCAATCCAGGACAGCATTGAAAACCCTCAGGGCATGGAGAACATACTCAAGGTGCTGGGGATAAAAAAGCCTTTGGACTGGGGTTATAAAACAGATTGTTGCGGGGCATCTTCATCTGTTTGTGATGCTGATGCATCAATTCGCCTCATGTCCGGGATTATGAAGGATGCAGTAGCAAGGAAGGCGAACTGTTTTGTTACAACATGCCCATTCTGTCAACTGAACCTTGACGCATACCAGAACCAGTTCTGTGAAAAATACGGCATAGAGGAAAGACTGCCGGTCTTCTTTATCACTGAATTGATCGGTATAGCAATGGGCATGAACGCTAAAGAACTGCAGATTGACAGACACTTTATTGACGCAATCAGACTCTTAAAGGAGTTGGAACTAATATGAGTGATAATAATAACAACAAAACAGGATCAGTCCTTGTAGTGGGCGCTGGAATAGGCGGTCTGCAGTCTGCCCTTGATCTCGCGGACAGCAGTTTCAAGGTGCATATGATTCAGAAGGAATCATCAATAGCCGGAACCATGGCCATGCTGGACAAAACCTTCCCAACTGGCGACTGTGCCATGTGTATGCTCTCGCCGAAACTGGTTGAGGCAGGACGTCACCCGGACATTGACATACACACAATGGCAGAGATTATTTCCGTTGAAGGGGACCCCGGCAACTATACAGTCAAAGTAAGACAGCAACCAAGATTTGTTGATCCTGACAAGTGTACAGGCTGCGGTCTTTGTGAAGAAAAGTGCCCTAAAAAAGTGTCGAGTGAATATGAACAGGGACTAACCAACAGAAAGGCCATCTTCTCCCTTTTTCCACAGGCATTTCCAAATACAAGGGTCATAGATAAGGAAAACTGTATATTCCTAACAAAAGGCAAGTGCGGGACATGTGAGAAGGTATGCCCTGCAGGGGCAATAAAGTATGATGACACTGAAAAGGAATTTGAACTCAAGGTAGGGGCCATAATCCTTGCCCCTGGTCTTGACAGATATGATGCCAGAGTCCGTGGTGAGCTGGGTCTGGGAAGATGGCCGAATGTGGTCACATCCCTTCAGTTTGAGCGGATACTTTCTGCGTCGGGTCCTTTCAGCGGAGTTGTTCAGAGACCAAGTGACAACAAACATCCTCAAAAGGTGGCATGGATACAGTGTGTCGGCTCAAGAGACCCACACACTGCTAACCCCTGGTGCTCATCTGTTTGCTGTATGTATGCCACTAAACAGTCTATTATTGCGAAAGAGCATGACAGTAACGTTGAGCCCACAATCTTTTACATGGAGCTCAGGGCCTTTGGAAAAGACTTTGATAAATATGTGGACAGAGCAAAAAATGACTACGGTGTTCAGTACAAACGGGCAATGATCTCAGCAGTAAGGGAGGAGCCGGAGACAGGCAATCTCATTTTGAGGTATGCGAATGAGCAAGGGGATGTTATCGATGAGACCTTTGATCTGGTCGTCCTTTCTATCGGGTTTGAACCCCATCAAGACGCAGTTGATTTTGCAGACACCTTTGGAATTGAACTGAATAATGACAACTTTGCCGCTACTACCCAATTCACCCCTGTTGAGACATCAAGGCCGGGGGTATACGTAACAGGCACATTCCAGGGTCCCAAAGATATCCCTGAGACTGTTATGCAGGGGAGTGCTGTGGCAGGTAAGGCAATGTCCCTTATCAGTGATGCCAGAGGGACAGAGATCACAGTAAGGGAGCTTCCTCCTGAAAAGGAAACTTCCGGTAAAGAAACAAGAACAGGCGTATTTGTCTGCCGCTGCGGAATCAATATCTCCCAGACAGTTGATGTTGTAAAGGTAGCTGAAGACGTGAAACAAGAGCCGGGTGTAGTGTATACGGAAGAAATGATGTATGCCTGTGCCCAGGACAGCCAGGACAAAATCAAGGCAATTGTGAAAGAGCAGGAACTTAATCGCGTGGTAGTTGCTTCATGCACCCCCCGCACCCATGAACCCCTGTTTCAGGAAACCATAAGAGACGCGGGCCTTAACAAATATCTGTTTGAACTTGCAGATATTCGCGAACAATGCGCCTGGTGTCACATGGGCCAGAATGAGACAGCCACTGAAAAGGCTCTTGACCTTGTAAAAATGTCTATTGCCAAGATCAATCTCGGCGAACCCATACAATCTGATTCCGTCTCTGTCACACATGCTGCCCTGATTATAGGCGGGGGCATGGCAGGAATAACCTCCTCTCTGGCCCTTGCGGACCAAGGATTCGACGTACTTTTGGTGGAACAGGATCAGGAGATTGGCGGTTTATGCAGAAATGTGTACAGAACCCTTGATGGCAGTGATGTTCAGACATTCTTAAAAGAAAAAATCAATGAGGTCAAAAATAATCCCAGAATTACTATAAAGACGAATGCTCAAGTTATAAAGACTGACGGATTTGTCGGAAATTTTCAATCCACACTGAGTGATGAATCCACTTTTGATCACGGGGCTATTATCCTTTCCACAGGCGGAATCGAGTATAAGCCTGAAGAGTATCTCTATGGTGACGATGACAGGATCATTACACAAAGAGATCTGGAAAAAAACCTTGAGAAAAAGTCGCCGGAGACAGGTGAACGATATGTCATGATCCAATGTGTAGGCTCCCGTGAAGAACCCCACAACTACTGCTCAAGAATCTGCTGTCAGGATGCGATTAAGAATGCAATCACAATCAAAGAGAAAAACCCTGATGCCCATGTTACAATCCTTTACAGAGACATCAGGACCTATGGGCTGAGAGAAGAATATTATGAAAAGGCTCGAAGCCTTGGTGTAGCCTTCATACACTTTGAGCCTGAAAAAAAACCGGAAGTTACTACGGGACCAACCGGCCTGAATATCCGGACCTATGATTATGTGATAAATAGGGACATTGAATTAAATGCCGATTATATTATTCTGTCCACTGGTCTGAGGCCCCATCCATCCACAGAAAAGGTTGGGTCCATGTACAAGGTAACAAGAAATCAGGACGGATTTTATCTAGAGGCACATGTCAAGCTGAGACCAGTGGATTTTCCAAGTGAAGGCATCTTTGTTGCAGGCCTTGGTCATGCACCCAAGAACCTTGATGAGACAATAACACAAGCCCTGGCTGCGGCTGGAAGAGCAGGAGTCCTGCTTTCAAAGGAGCGGTTGGGGGTATCAGGAGTCATCGCAAAGCATGACCGTAATATCTGTATGTCATGTCTTACTTGCTTAAGACTCTGCCCGTTTGACTCCCCTTATCTAGATGAAGAAGGCAAGATAAGCCACAATGAAGTAAAATGTATGGGCTGCGGCATATGTGCCGGAATTTGTCCAGCCAAGGCATTTCAGATCAATAGTTTTAGAGACGAACAGATATTGTCAATGATCGATAAAGCTGTTGAAATGAACTAAGGACATCTGTCTATACTATAAAAGGTTTCCCTTCACGGGGCAGAATTGACATCCGGTGTTTCCGATCAGGAAAAATGCCATTTTCAGGTGAAAATTAACCATTCAAACGGCCTGTAAATACTAATTTATTAATCTCGAGGAGACTGTAGATGAGTCAGGAAGCTGCGGCGGAGAAAATGAAACAAGATACTCCCCGTATTGAAAAACAGCGAGAAACCCCAGCAGACTGGGAGCCGAATATTATTGCATTTGCATGTCACTATTGCGCCTTTGCTGCTGCAAATCTGGCAGGAGTCATGAGGCTCTCGTACCCTACAAATGTAAAGATAATCAGGCTGCCCTGCACTGGCAAGCTCGATTATATATATCTTCTTCGCGCCTTTGAGCGAGGTGTTGACGGCATTTTTGTGGCCGGCTGACTGCCTGGTCAATGTCATTTCCTGGAAGGAAATACAAACGCGGCACAGAGAGTTCAACATGTGAAGAGTCTTTTGACAAAGGTAGAAATTGACCCGGAACGTGTGCATATGTATAATCTTTCCGCGGCAATGGGACCCATGTGGGCGGAGATCTGCACAAAATTTACAGAAAAAATCAAAAGTATGGGCCCCTCCCCCATTTGGTGGGCGGACAAGGAACGCACTTAACAGGAGTGATTGACAATGATTGTTGGAAAACAAAAGACCTTAGAAGAGATATGGGATATTATTAAGGATTGTAAAAAAATCCTGGTTTTTGGATGTAATACCTGTGTTGCAGTGTGTCATGAAGGAGGAAACAAGGAGGCAGAAGTACTCGGTTCCATCCTTCGAATGAAATCAAAACAGGAAGGATCAGATACAGAGATAACAGACAGCGGCATTGAAAGGCAGTGCGAGCACGAGTATTTTGAACAGGCTGCAGAGGCCATAGAATCAGCAGATGCTATACTCTCAATTGCCTGCGGCGCTGGCATACAATTTCTGGGGGAAAAATTTCCCCATAAAATTATTCTTCCAGGGCTTAATACCACTTTTATTGGAGTTGTAGATGCGCCCGGAGAATTCAGTGAACGCTGCCTTATGTGCGGAGACTGTATTCTCCATCTGACAGGTGGAATCTGCCCTATCACACGATGCTCAAAATCTATTATGAATGGCCCTTGCGGGGGAAGTCATGACGGGCTATGTGAAATCGCGCCTGATGTCCCATGTGCCTGGCATCTGATCTACGAAAGGTTGGAGAAACAGGGAAGGCTTGACCTGATGACTGAATTTATTCCTTTCAAGAACTGGCTGACATCCAGAGATGGAGGTCCCCGTAAACAGTCACGTCCTGATATCATGACCGACGATAATACAGCAGGTGAACCGGAACAGACCGGATGAGCCACCGCTGTTTTAAATAGCCTGATTTAACCGGTTAAGATAGTAAAAAAAGGGATTGCAGCGCTGATTTTAAAAAGCAATGCAATCCCTTATTTTATTCTGGTGCCTGGGACGAGAATCGAACTCGTACACACAAAATGTGCGAGGGATTTTAAGTCCCTTGCGTCTACCAATTCCGCCACCCAGGCGTAAACAAAGACAGGATTGTCCCGTTCTTTATCCAGAGAGTTTTTACATATTTATCACTGTAAAATCAAGATAATTAATCGAATATCTTAGTAAAAACAGAAAAGCGGTTAAGGACAAATCCTTAACCGCTTATTAAACCGAAAGACATCCCTGCCAATATCTCCTAAACATTCCCGAAAGGCAGCAGGTTTCAACGAAGTGGAGAAATATAGGAGGAGAAGAATGTCAAAACCTGCCGCCGTTGTTGTCAATAGGGAGAAAAACTATACTTATTGCCAAGGTTGTTTACATTGATAACACAGTAATATGAATTGAAGATGAATTTTTTTAAAAAAAATAATCTTAATCAGTGGAGGGAGGTTTTCTGCGGGAGAGGAGCTGAAAAGAGGAGGACAAAGGAAAAAAATATTTCCGGGTTGAAAGCAGATAATACTATCAGGCCATCCTTTCAATCTCCTCTATCCTCTTTTTCAATCGTTTTTCAGAGACTGGGAAAAAAGTCTTGAGCTCCTGGGCAAACAGGCTGACCCTAAACTCTTCAAGCATCCATCCAAACTCCTTTACTGCCGCGCGCTTTTCAGATGACGCGTAATTAGATAGCCCTTTATTCATTTCTTTATATATACTTATATAAGGCCTTATCTGAGCTGCTTTTGTCCTGTCCTTCTGAGGATCAACGCTTCCTCGCCGCGCCCTTATAAGAAGGGCCTTTATGTACCTAGGAATGTGCTCAAGCCTGTCAAAAGGGTATTGATCAAAAAAATTCTGAGGAATAAGCAGGTCCAGCTCATTTTGAATTTCCTGTACCAATGAATGGTCTGTGCTGGTTGACCTTTTTGCGGATTCCATGGCACCCAGTCCGGATTTTATTTCCATATATGCCTCTATAATCCTGGTACCAAGCAGGAGTGTGTTCTTTTCCCTGCCTACCATATCTGATCTTATGTCTGCCTCATGCTCCTTAAACTCCTTTTCAGTCCTAATATTCACATAAAAAAGATGTCTGATACAAGCATCATAAAGTGCTTTCTCATATAATTTATGTCCGCCAAAATAGACTGCTGCCCTGTGCAGCTTTTGAGGCAGAACAAGCCCTTTTTTCAAAAACTTGAGATCTTTTTTAAAGGAGACCTGATACAGGGCCGCCACTCCTTTGGGATGAACATCTTCCGCCTCTTCGAAATTACTGAACAGGCAAATCCTTGCACCCTTTTCCTCTTCAGGGACAAGGGCGGGATAGGCCTCAAGATAGGCGCCAAGTTCCAATCTTTCAGGAAGATCACCCAGATCCCATTCAAGGATCTTTCCTCTTTCCCATCTCTGGCGGGCCTGTTTCCATGGATCTGTCTCCTCCACTCCTGTGCTGTCCACAGAAACAGGCCTTCGGAGGGCACTAAGATCCCTTTCCGCCCTGATCTCCTTTCCCCTGTGGTCTGTGACAGCCACACGCAATCTCAGGTGGTCCTGAATATGCTCAACAGGCCATTCAGAGGCAGGAATATCTACATTGAAGTGCTCATAAATAAATCTGCCCAGACAGTTGATAAGTGATTTACCAGGACTGGGCGCCATCTCTGCAACGATCCTGTCCACTCTGTCTGACACAGGTACCAGCTGCTTTCTGTACCGCTTGGGAAGACCTTTAATAAGGGCATATACCTTTTCATAGAAAAGTCCGGGCACGAGCCAGTCCAGCTGCTCAGTTTTTATCCTGGAGATCATTGTGGAAGGGACCTTGAGAGTCACACCATCATCATCTCTGCCAGGAGCAAACCTGTATGCAAGGTCAAACTGCCTGCCTCCCATTGTCATCTGACCGGGAAACCTGGACAGTTCATCAGGATCAGGGGCCAGGGCAATGATGTCATGTTCACACAACTTAAGAAAATCATCACCGCCTTTTTCTCTTATGAGTCTTTTAAGTCCTGCTGAGTCGCATATGCCTTCAAGCCTTTCAGAGTAAAACTGTTCAATAGCCTCATCATCCACAAGAATACCCCGCCGCCTGATTCGATCTTCCATGTTGCGGATCTTCTCAATCAGCCTCATATTATGATTCAAAAAGGAAAACCTATCCCTGATATTGCCATCTACCAGGGCAGACAGGATAAATAGTTCGTGTGATACTTTAAGGTTTATCCTTTTATATTGAACTGACCTTTTCGCGACAATTACAAGCCCATACAGGGAAACCTGCTCACTTGCCATAACCGAGCCCCGGCTCCTGCTCCAGCGAGGATCTGAATAGCTGTATTTGCACAGCCCTTTTCCCAGAGTTTCAAGCCATTCACAATCTATACGTGCTACTGTTCTTGCAAAAAGTCGAGAAGTCATTACCATCTCCGCGCAGACTATCCACCTGGGATGTCTGTTAAACAGGGTAGAGCCCGGAAAAATCATGGCCTCCCGTCCCCTTGCCGCCTGGTACAGGTTCTTCTCCTTTATCAGGGCTATATTTGATAGATATCCGCACAGTACAGACCTATGGATACGGTCATAAAGGAGACCCGAATTATCTTTACTCTTTCTCCCGCCTACCCCGATCTTCTGCTCCTTAAGGATCAATGTTATCTGTCTGTGTATATGAATCCACTCGCGCATACGGATATAAGAAAGAAAGTTCTGTCTGCAGTACTTTCTCATCCGGCTCCGGGTCTTAACATATTCAAGCTGGGAATGAAACCTGTTCCAGATATTCAGGAGGGTGATAAAGTCAGAATCCATATCCTTAAATCCAGTATGTTTCTGATCCGCAGCAGCAGTATTTTCAGGAGGTCTAACCCTGGGATCCTGGATACTCAGTACTGACGCAATAACTGCCACCTCATTAACACACGACTCTTTTTCCGCCTCAATTAGCATACGTGAAATCTTAGGGTCCAGGGGCATTCGTGCCATAATTCTTCCCATCCTTGTGAGAAATACCCCTCTGCCTTTTCGTTCAATCGCACCCAGTTCGGAAAGCAGATCAAAACCGTCCTTTACACTCCTGGGATCAGGCCGGTCCAGGAATGGAAAAGAATGTATATCTCCAAGCCCCAAGGCAATCATGCGCAGGATGACCTCGGCCAGATTAGCCCTGAGCACTTCAGGAGGGGTGAACTGCTCTCTTGTCTGAAAATCCTCTTCAGGATAGAGCCTCACGCATACCCCGTCCTCCAAACGGCCGCACCTTCCCTTTCTCTGGTCTGCGCTGCTTATGGAGACAGGGCTCACAGGCAGACTTGTTATTCTGGATCTCGGGACATAGCGTGATATCCGGGCAAGGCCTGTGTCTATCACATACCTTATCCCGGGAATGGTAATGGAGGTTTCTGCCACATTAGTGGCCACCACAATCTTTTTACCCGGACCGGACAGAAAGACACGAGCCTGTTTATCATAAGGAAGCCTCGCGAAAAGCGGCAGGATAGTAGTGCTTGAAAATTGTCTGGCCTCCAGGAGTTCACAGGTATCAAGGATATCCTGCTCCGTGGGCATAAAGACAAGCATATCACCCGGCTTGTCTTTCCTTGCCAACCTTTCAACGGCCTTTACCGCAGTATCAACGTAGGTAAAATCCCCTCTCTCCACAGATCTGGTATCAGGAGGCATATACCTGACCTCCACAGGGAACATCCTGCCGTGGACCGTGATGACCGGGGCATTGTCAGATCCCTTAGAGAACTTCTCCGTATCCATTGTGGCGGAGGTTATAATTATCTTGAGATCCCTGCGCTTCTTAATCAACCTCCTCAGGATGCCCAGGAGAAAATCAATATTAAGGCTCCTCTCATGGGCCTCATCTATGATAATTGTGTCGTAGTCATACAAAAGGGGATCGGCCTGAGTCTCGCTTAAAAGCATACCATCCGTCATGATCTTGATATAACTGTCGCGGCGAATCCTGTCCTGAAAACGGATCTTGTACCCCACTGACTTTCCAACATCTTCACCAATCTCTTCAGCAATTCTCCTGGCAATTGTTACGGCGGCTATTCGGCGGGGCTGTGTGCAGCCTATCATACCGGAAACACCCTGCCCTGCCATAAGGCACATCTTGGGGATCTGTGTGGACTTACCTGAACCTGTGTCGCCCGCAATGATCACAACCTGATTCTCTCTGATAGACTGTGTAATCTCTGCTGCCTTTTCACTGATTGGAAGGTTGGGAGGAAAATCAATATCCGGAATCAGATCCAGCCGCTTTGCCCTTTGTTTTACAGAGGACTTTGCCCTCTTTTCCAGAGAAACCAGTTGCTTTAAAAGAGGGTCCGTGGGATTCTCTTTTTCAGCACTGCGCTGGATATCTTTCAGCCTTTTGGATATCCATGCCTTGTCCTTAAGCATTGCCCGGGAAAGGAGTGATCTGATATGTTTTATCTGTTCTGAGATAGCCATTGAAATTTCTTCAATCCTA
This sequence comes from Deltaproteobacteria bacterium, assembly GCA_019307745.1. Taxonomy (GTDB): domain Bacteria; phylum Desulfobacterota; class DSM-4660; order Desulfatiglandales; family HGW-15; genus JAFDJA01. Next base: position 14,768 of record JAFDJA010000004.1, read on the forward strand.
TGGGTTCAATGATCTGATAATTGTGATCAATAGATATTATGGTTATACTGGTTTTGTCTACGCAAAAAAAATCCCCCGGCAGGACCGGGGGACATTGTTTATCAGATTATGGTTGCTGGTACAAGTTTTATATCATAAATCAAGGACTTCCTTAAGAGAACCAATTGCCTCTTCCAGCCCTATCCTGAAATCACCGTTAATATCATCACCAACAGTAACTCCGCTGGGTGTCATTCCCGTGATCACCTGAAGGCTCCTGATAACATCAGCAAGGGCCTCGGCCAGGGGATCTTCCTCAGCATTTCTCACGCACCTGGAATAATAACTTTCTGTCTTTTCAATGTGACTCACTATTCCCCATTCAAGGGTCATATACCATGCCTGGGTATTGTGATTCCGGTTGGAGGTTGAAGTCCAGTACTCCGCAGTATTATTCGGGGATTTAAAATACTGGTCATCAATTGAGGGGCTGTCGTAATCATCATTGTTTATAGAACGGAGTTCCTTGACATTAGGCAGTCTCCAGTCATCATGGTTCGCTAAATTCAGGCCCTCGCAGTACTGAAGGCCCCCTTCCCAGTCTGTTGGAGGAGAATTACCATCCTGTTCCCACATAAGACCGGTATTATTATCTGTAACCGTACCGTTGCCATTGCCGGAAAAGGACATTTCATTCCCAGGCGTACCCCTTACACAGCGAACATAGTGAGCCTTGCTGGAAGCTTCAGTTTTTGGATGGGCCCCTATCCCGCCTCCCGAATTCACAACCCACACCTTGCTAGAGCCAAAGGCCGGAACCGTGTTTGACCACCAGTACTCCGCCTCGGTACTGCTCGTGAAATAGGCTGAATCCAGTGGAGGCTTTGCAGTATCGTGATTTACAATGCTGAATAATTCATGGGCGCTGGGAAGGCGCCAATCCTCACTTTCCCCCAGTGTGAGGTCCGCACAAAAAATAACCGCATCATCCCATGTGGTTGTTGTGCCGCTTTCGCCTTTCTGCCATATGAGCCCTGTCACATTATCGGTCACTGTGCCATTATCGTGATCGGTGAAATCAGGAGGATTAAAATCATAGTCAGAATCCTCTCCAAAAGTTTCTGTTGAAACAATTGTCTGCCCTGTATCAGGAAGGGCTGCCATGCTCCATGAAAAAACTTCATTGGAAACAACCAGGCAGAAGATCACGACAAGTACTATTCTGCAGGACATGCCGGTTACTGATTTATTCATGCATAATCTCCATATTTTAATAAGCCTAGTATATTAGATGCATCCGGGATTTTCCGAAGAACCACCTGAACGCATATTTTTTGAATCCTAACAGCTGTCCGGCCTAAAGACCGGCCGCGGACCTGAGATAATAGACCGCCTCTTCCAGCCCGACCCTGGAATCTTCATTGATATCAAGGACACCGGTAACATAGGACGGGTTCATGCCTGCTGTAACCTGAAGGGCGATGACCACCTTTGTAAGGTCATCCATTGCTTCAGGGAACAGGGCCTTGGGATACCTGTAGGCCCTGTAGACGGCGTTTGGCAGATTCAGGTTATCTCCCACATAGTCCTTCCGGCCCTTATCAGTATAGGGGCTTATATATTCCCATACTACATCAGGGTAATCTCTGCGCACTGATGTGTCGGTCTGATCTGATTCCGCGATATAGGTAATTTCGAAGATATGCCCCATGTCAGAGCTGCATATCAGGGTATTGCCATTGAGTAGACGCTGGGCACTTCCGCCCATGACACTGAAAAAATTCAGGTTGCCGTCCGCGTAGTACATCCATTCCACCTGGTTGGACAGATCTTTTGTCTGTTTGTGCCTGTCATGCTCATCACCGCCCTGGGGCCAGGAGGAATAATCCGCATCCGGAGGGTCTACATAACTGCCGGCCGGTGATCCATTAGATTGGAGATACCCGTTTACCTCAAAGATATAATTCTGGGGAGTGTACTCAAAAAGATACTGGCCGTTATTAAAAACCAGAAAATTGCCTGCCCCTTCCCTGCTGTCGTCAGGAATCCATGTCACATTATGAGTGGCTCCTATCTGCTTGTGTCCTGGCGTTGACTTAGTCCAATCGGTCTCAACTGAAGGAGAGTCACCTGCTCCGTATCTCGCGGGATCACCGAATCTGTAGAGAAAATCCCCGTCTAGATCTGATGCCTCTGCGGTTGTGGTGTTGTGATCAATAACATAGAACTCTCCAAGTGAAGAGTTTATGACTATCTGATCCTTTGCGGCATTATAGTCGATGGAGTTGCAATCCAGCCAGTTGGCCGCAAGGGGCCTTCCCGGCATATTGATATATATTTTGCCGGCATCAGACTGGGTGTTGGAGGCATGGTCAATGAATCGCCATTCCCATATGATATTGCCGCTGCTGTCCACCTCGATAATGACATCCATGGATTCGTCACCTGAAAGGGAATCTCCTGAATAACCGGCAGCATCGGCCTCTTCCTGTGACACCAGCCTGTTGGCAAGGATAAGTGTAGTGTAGTCACCTAAAGAAGAGTTGTAGATCCTGGTAAAATCATTATGGAGTTTGTAATCCGAAGGCGCGGTATATATCCATACCGTGTTACCGCTCCAGTCCATTTCATGGATAGCATCAAATTCGCTTATATCATCTGTATCAGCAACCAGGATATTGCCTGCATGGCCTGTATAGTCCAGGGCGCGGGGATTGCCTCCTGCCGGCCATGTATTAACAGTATCTCCGTCCATATCGACAAGATAACTGGTGTTCCCTGACCCAAACAGGGTATACCCTTCATATGATCTTTCTGAATCCCAGTATTTGCCGCCGGTTGCCCGCTGCAGGGATTCATAATCATCACTGCCTTCATACGGAGACGGGGATTTTCCTGTAATGGTGCTGCCCGGAGTCAGGTCCATATTCTCAAGGGCAGGATGGTCTGTGGGATAACGATAGGCACGGAAAGCTGAATTGAACATGGCTATATTATCTCCGATAACGGTAACTCCGGAGGTGGAATTGTCCTCTGTGAGGGGAATAATGTATTCCCAGACAACCCTGCCGTCTGATGTGACCTCCACAATATGGCCTTCTGTCATATTGCAGATAAGGGCGTTTCCATTTGGGAGAATCTGGCAACCTGAACCTATCTGACTCAGCATGTTAAAATGTGTCTCAGGGGTATAACTCCACACCTGCTGTCTTGATATGTTTCTGGCCATTTTATCAATGCCCGCTGCAGTGTCGGACAGGTCGTATCCCGCAAGGTGAGGCCAGACAAAATCGCCGGTATCGGTGCGTGAAGAATCAAGAAAGGGGTTGAACACAATGGCGCTGGACTGGTTTGTCCTTTCAAACATGTACTGGCTGTTATTAAAGATCATCAGGTTATTATCAAGGCCACTGACCGGGCCGGTATAAGCGTTTCCATTCGTAACGGCACTCGCGCTGTGCCCGAAAAGGTCAGAATAGATAAAGTGGACGTCATGGGAACCGCCGAACTGCTTGTGGCCCGGGCTTGACATTGTCCAGTCGGTCTCAACTGAAGGGGCGTCACCGGATTCATACCTGGCGGGATCTCCCATGCGGTACAGGAAATCACCCGATACCCCAGAGGCTGCTGCAATACTTCCGAGTGGATCACCAGCGATAAAGGTGCCGTCATGATCTATCACATAGGACTCACCCTGAACAGAGTTGGTGATAATATAACCTGTTTTTGGGTTATAATCCATGCCATTGCAGTGCAGCCAGTCATACTTGAGGTTTCTTCCCGGTATATTGATATTAAGCTTTTCCGGAAAGTCGGATATTGTGCCGTAGGGGATAATAAGAGCCTCTGAGTCAGTATCCTGCACCAGATGGTCCCAGAACCACCACTCCCATATTATGTTTCCTCCACTGTCAATCTCGCAAATTACGTCCATGGTGGCCGGACCCTTGTCAGTTTCAGTGCAGGAATCACATCCATTGGCCTGTGCGATTGAGCAGTCAACCACCTTATTGGCTATAAACAGAGTGGTGTACTCTCCCAGGGCCTTGTTATATATCCTGTCCCAATCATGATGAAGATAGTAATCATCCCAGTCGTAACCTGTATTGGAGTCAAACCCCGAGGCCTCAAAACGCCACACCTCAACATCCGACCAATTATATTCAACAAGCCCTTCCGAATTGCTAGGATCCGCTTTTGAGGAATCGAGAACATTACCCACATGGGATGATCCGTCAGCAGGATCAATATAGTCAAGCAGCCGCGGGTTAGCTCCGGTCTTACTCCATACATTGACGACCCGGCCCTGCATGTCAATCAAATAGCCCTTTTTCATACCAAACAGAGTATAGCCATTGCAGGCAGATTCTTCATCATGGTATAGCACTTCTGTCGGTATCTCTAAAAGATCATAAGCATGAGCTGAACACAGGGTTATCGCGAAAAAACAACTCATCATAATGATCGCCAAAATCACTCTCATAGCAAATCCTCCGTCTGTTAACTTAACTTATTCTCAGTCCAGCCCTGCGGCGCTTTTCATATAGTATATCCCTTCTTCAAGACCTGCCTTGTTGTCTCCACTGATATCCGGCACAGATCCGCCACCCGCAGGGTCCATTGCGGCAACTACCTGAAGAGAGATAATCGCCCTTATCAGGTTGTCTTCAGCGTCAATGAAGTTCACAAATCCGCCGCTTACCAGCATCTGTTGGGTATACACCACTGTTTGGGCCGTAATAAACAGGGTCTTTCCGTCTATTCCGCCAAAACAGAGATTGGTTGGTCGCTCTCCGCCTGTAATGGCAATGGAATCCAGATAGGTACCGTCCGAGGCATAAATATCAACATCATCAGGTGTTGTTATATAGACATTCCCATTCTCATCAATGGTCATTCCATCACAGGCCGTGCCGCTGACAAAGGATATCTTGTTCGACAGGGTTCCATTACTTTCAATATCATATACAAAGATCTCGCTGCCGCCGTGGTCCGCCACATATATCCTTGTACCGTCCGGGTCACCCACAATTCCGTTGGGCCTCGTCATGTCCGTGATAACCGGGACGGCACTGTCTGAGCCAGGGGCCAGATAAAATACATATTGGCCGGGCTGAGTCTGTGTTCCGCCAAGATTGCTAAAAAAGGGATCGGAAAAATATATTCCACCTCCAGGAGTTATCCATAGATCATTGGTCTGATTAAATCTTGAGCTGTCATACTCACTGACAATGATGGATACATTCCCGGGGCTGTTCACATCAATTGAGATAATCCGGCCATTTGTTACATCACAGGCTATGAGATAACCATAGGCATCAATAAACAGACCGTTTGTCTTGTCTGAACCAAGGTCTTTTAATATTGAAACAGTTTTGCCAGCGGCATCCCATTTATGGATTTTGCTCTCTGTGATATCGGAAAAATAGATATCACCTTGAGAATCAACTGCCGGGCCTTCGGAAAAGCTGTAACCGCTTGCCACCTGCTCCAGTTCAGAACCAATATCCACCGGGCTCGCGGAATTCAAGACTACCCTTAATCCGATATGATACCATTCATGCACAGGGTCATTGGGGCCTCGATAATAGGAGGGATTACGGTTTGCCACCCGTGCATGTCCCCAGTAATTTGAGCCGTTGTACCAGTTTCCGCTGCGCAGACCGTGATAATAGTTGCTGTCAGGCATTTCGTTGGCAACACCTATGAGCGCATTAGGGTTATCGCATGGGCCACACTGATATATTGACTTGCTGTAATAATCATTTACCCATTCCCAGACATTGCCGGACATATCATGCAGGCCATAGCTGTTTGAGCCATCCGCTGTGGGGTAGGAGCTCTGACTTCCGGGCCACCCATAATCCGATTTCTGATGAGTAGAACCATCATAAAAACCCACAGGGGTGGTCTCGGGATAATTACCCTCATAAGGATCACCGGACTCCTGCCAGTTTGCTCTTGAATCTCCCTCAAACTCATATGCCCCCATCTCTACCGTAGTACCCGTGGGATCCCACTTCAACCCGTCATCGCCCCATGGGAAGGTGTAAGAATAATCCCCTCCCCGTCCGGCATATTCCCATTCCGCCTCAGTAGGCAGGCGGTAACCATTTTTAGAGAAATCACATATTCCGGTGGAAAGATTATAGCATTCCTCAAGTCCTCTTTCCGTACTCAGCCAGTTGCAGTAGGCTACGGCACCTATCCACTGAACATTGGTAACAGGATGGTCATCCCTGTTATCAAGGACACTGAAATCGGAACCATTAAATGATATTCTGTTATTTGAGCTGTATCCGCCAGGATAGGCAACAACCCCCTTGGAATTGAGATCGTTATCGTCATAAAGCTGGGAGCTGGATGTCTCAAAAAGGGGATCATCAGTTGATCCGGTATCATCATATCCGACACCGAAATCCACACGGATCAGGTCGTCAAACAACGCGGCATTCAAATACTCGCAATACTCCGCATTGGTTACCTCATATCTTCCAATGGCAAACGAATCAACCGTGACCGTATGCAGAGGTTCGTCCGTGGTATGCTCCTTGCCTCCCAGGGTGTTGTGATCACCGAACCTTTCGCCGGTATGATCCCCCATTACAAATGTCCCGCCTGTTATGGATACAACTTCAGGGACATTTGATACGGCGGCCGGAGCATCTTGGATGTATAAGGTACAGGTGACAAGGCAGGAAAAAACAGAAACAGTAATAAAAGTCACAATTTTTTGCATAATTCACCCTTTTTTTTTGATTTGACTGCACTCCTCATCTAATACAGACAAGGAAGAACAAAAATAATTGAATGTTTAAATTAGCTTTTTTCCAGGAAAGACTAGCAATTTACCCCTATCCCCGTTGACATTAAGACAATATTACGGTTTTCAAATTAAAAGTTTAATAATTTAGATTTTATGTGTCCAATGAAAACACCATATATTATGGCATCAAAACAATCAGGTAATTGTATTTGGTTACACCACCTCTTCACTGCAGAACCCATGCCATAAAGAATGAAGGCATTTAACCCTTTGAAATTCAATAAAATTCAAAAACAAAGGGCAGATTTTTTTTATGTTGTCACTCTAAATTTGGCAAGATATGTCGAAAGCAGGACATCTGATCCGACATAATTGTTGATGGCAAAACGCCATAACACATTGATAAAACAAATAATTACGAAATGGTAATGTTAAAAGTCACAGCTCATTACAGCAAATGCTTTAACCGATACTGATTACAACAGCACAGACAAATACCTTATTTTTCCTAAACAAAAGGCGGCAAGGGATTTAAAATCCCTTGCCGCCTTTCAATAAACTGCAATCTTTAAAACGAACCGCATGAAGAAAATAATATCAGAAGTTCCGTTCCTTTCTTATACTCTCATATGCCTCCTGGATCTCCTGAAAACGTTGTGTTGCAAATTGGATAAACTCTTCTGGAAGACCTTTGGCCATAATGGTATCAGGGTGAAACTCTTTGACCATATTTTTATAACTCGTTTTTATGTCCTGATCTGAACTTTCATGTGTGCAATTCAGGGTCTTATAATACTTATCATTATTCTTGAAATGAACAGACTTAATCGCTTCATACTGGGTGTCATTTAAACGAAATATGTTTTTGATCTTCTGAAGGACAGCGCCTTCTGAAGGGTGCAGCTTTCCATCAGCAGCAGCAAGCTTGAAAAGCACATCCATAAATGAGATCAGGATGGCAGGTCTTGAACGGTTCATCTGATAAAACTGGAAGGCAAAATCATCAACAGAATATGCGGAATCCTTTGCCTCATTAAACACTCTCTTTGCAAACTGTTTCTCCTGCACCTGCATATTCATGTGATCAATAAATTCCTCTACAACCGCGATCTCATCCTTTGAAACCACACCATCAGCCTTGGCAAGCTTACCCAAAAGAGAAAACACACTGACAAAGTATGCGGCCTGGGCCTGCTCAGTCTGCCCTATGGGAATTGCCCGCTGAGTAGATTCGGCGTTTTTATCAATCATATGGTGCCCAAGCGCTGCACCGGCTATTGCCCCCAGGGGCCCGCCAAAAAGCAATCCCATACCTCCAAATGCCAACTTACCAAACCAACCCATTTTATTTCTCCATCCAGACTGACAGCTTTTTGAAATTCAAATTACATAATAAAGGTGAAATAGGGATATTCTCCGGACCCATTCTATACTGCCTTTTCCATAATCCTGTTCAGTCTCTTCACGAACTCGGCCGGCTTCTTGAGTTGGGCGCCTTCAACGAGCATCGCCTGCTCAAACAGGAGATGACTGACATCATCCACAAGATCATTATCCTGACTATCAATAAGCCTTTTTACTATATCATGGTCAGGATTTATCTCAAGTATAGGAACAAAATCAGGCACATTATCCTGTCCCATGGCCTTGAGCATATGCTGCATCTGCATTGTGGGATCATTCTCATCCGCAACAATACATGAAGGGCTGTCGCTCAGGCGGCTGGACGCGATAACATCCTTTACACTTTCGCCAAGGCTCTTTTTGATCTTCTTGAGAAGAGGCTTTACCTCTTTCTTCTTCTTTTCATCATCCTGATCCTCAAGGTCCTCTGATGATCCGCTCCTGTTGACTGCCTTTAGTTCAATATCCTTGTAACGGTTTATTGAAGGCACTACAATCTCATCTATGTCATCGTCCATGATAAGGACCTCAATATCCTTCTTTTTATAGGCTTCAAGCAGGGGAGAATTTCGAAGTGTGTCTTCATTACCACCTGTAATATAGTAGATTGCCTTCTGGTCCGGTTTCATCCTGTCCTTGTAGTCGGAAAGACCCGTAAATCCTTCCGCTCCTGTTGACTTAAAACGGACAAGCTCAAGAAGAACTTCACGGTTTGCATAATCAGAATAGAGACCTTCTTTAAGGGGACGGTTGTACTGCTCAACAAAATCGCTATAAAGCTTTTTGTCTTTTTCTGACATCTCCTTGAATTCACCCAGAAGCTTCTTCACAGAGGCAGATATGATATTCGAAATCACCCTGTTCTTCTGAAGGATCTCCCTGCTGACATTAAGCGGCAGATCTTCTGAATCGATTATCCCCCTTACAAACCTTAAATAGGAAGGAAGGAGTTCTTTGGAGTCATCCATAATAAAGACACGTTTGACATAAAGCTTAACACCTGGCCTGTAATCAGCATTAAACATGTCAAAAGGAGCCTTTTTAGGAACAAAAAAGAGGGTAGTATACTCTTGGGTCCCCTCGGCCTTTGTATGAACATGATACATTGGGTCTTCGTTATCATGAGAGAGCGTCTTGTAGAACTCTTTATAGTCCTCATCCTTGAGCTTAAATTTGGAGCGTGTCCAGATCGCAGAAGCCGCATTGACCTGATCTACCTTTTTTTCCTTTTTCTCTTTCCGCTCCTTACCCTCTCCTTCATAAGTAGTATCTTCATAGTGGAGAAATATTGGAAACGGGATATGATCTGAATATTTTTTTATGATAGTTTCAATCTGCCACCTATTTGCGAACTCCTTACCCTCACTGTTCAGGTGGGCAATTACCGTTGTCCCGCACCCTTCCCTTTCCGCCTCAGAAATTGTATAACCGTTCTTGCCATCACTTACCCACTTCCAGGCCTGCTCCTCACCTGCTTTTTTGGAAATGACTTCTACAGAGTCGGCTACCATAAAAGCGGAATAAAACCCCACACCAAATTGACCTATCAAGTTCATATCGCTTTTAGAATCACCTGTAAGCTGGCTAAAAAAGTTTTTTGTGCCTGATCTGGCGATCGTGCCAAGTTGTGAATTCAAGTCCTCCTTGTTCATACCGATACCTGAATCAGAAACAATCAGAGTTGCCTCTCCCTCTCCATCAAATGATACATCAACCCTTGGAACAAACTTCTGTTTTTTAAAATTTTCATCACTTAATGTGAGATACTTGAGTTTATCAAGGGCGTCTGAGGAGTTTGAGATGAGTTCTCTTAAGAATATCTCCTTGTTTGAATAAAGAGAATGGACTATAAGATGAAGTAGTTGATTTACCTCGGTTTTGAATTTATGTTTTGACATATTGTCTCCTTAATACTTTGTTTTCAGATTAACGGACCTGCTTTTCGCATAAAAAGATAAATCATCATAGGCCTGTTTTCAACCGGAAGGACAAAAAAAATAAAAATTTAGAACTTTGAGAAAAATACACGTTAAGGGATCATGGGGATTCCTGGTTTTTCTTTTATGTCAAAGATTCAAGACAGAACATCGAATATCATTCAAATACAGACAAAAAAACAGCCGGAACATGAGACCCAGGACCATAAAAAACAATAATAAGGGAAAAAGGCAGAAAAAACATGCCAGCCTCTTCAGGATAATAAAAATAACCCTCTGTTTCTCCGGTGCAGCTTTCCTGTTTATAACCGCCTTTATCGCTACTGTCTATTTCCATATATTAGAGGACACAGCCAATCGAATCCAAAAAGGTGCTATAAGGGATGTTATCCTCTCAGAAAGCCCCGTATTCTATGATGACGGAGTCACACCTGTGGGTGTATTTTTTGATCAGATTCACAGCCAATTTATAGAATATAAGGATATTCCTTCGATCTATGTTAAGGCGATTGTAGCGTCAGAGGACGGGAACTTCTTTGATCACCCTGGTTTTGATATCCAGTCTATTGCAAGGGCATTTTTTGCCAATTTGAAGGCAGGCCGTGTGGTACAGGGCGGGAGCACCATTACCCAGCAGACCGCAAAGAATGTGTTTAAGCGGGAAAAAAGAAACTACACTGCCAAGATCAAAGAACTGGCCCAGGCGCTTCTCCTTGAAAGACGATACACCAAGGAGGAAATTCTTGAGATGTATGTGAACCAGTTTTTTGTCACCGGTTTTGGAAAAGGGCTGAAGATAGCATCAGAATATTTCTTTGATAAAAATGCCGAAGATCTTGACCTTGTTGAATCTGCTTTTCTTGCAGGAATGGTAAAGGGGCCCTATCTGTATAATCCATTCACCCTGAAGTCGGAAACAGAGAGGATTAATGCCATCAGGCTCTCTAATATCAGAAAAAACTATGTACTTAAAAACATGATGAATCTGAACTTCATCACTGAAGAGGAGTATCTTGAAGCAGTTGAAAAGGAGATCCCTTTTAAAGAAGGAAAAATCACCTACAGGTTGAATGTGATCATGGACCATGTCAGGGAGCAGCTTGAATCAGAATATTTCAGAAACATCCTTCGTGAACAGGGGGTTGAAAATATTGCCACTTCCGGAATAAAGATCCACACATCCGTCAATCATGAAATTCAGCAGGGGGCCCTTGACAGCATCAGAACCCAGCTGCCGATCCTGGATGTAAAACTCACCGGTTATGACACTGGAATATACCAGGAAAGATATGTCCGTAGCATTGGCACCCTGCATACAGAGCCGACAAGTGGTCTTCCATTTTTCGGCCGTATAACAGAAATAGATCCTGACTCGAACAGACCTTCCCTCAGGGTCACATGGGACGATGGAGAGGGAGTCATCGATTATGAAGGAATAAAACCAATCGCAGAGGCCTGGCTCAAAGGGAATCTGGGTAGCTGGGCCAGCCTTGATAAACGACATGCCTCGGATTTCTTTAAAAACTTCAGTGTTGGTGATCTTGTTCCAATCCGCCAAATAACAGAGGCGGAAAAAACCAAACTCATATTGTCCGCGATCCCCGAGCTTGATGGCGGGATCATAGTAATCAGAGATGGTATGGTCAAGGCCATGGTTGGCGGTTTTTTTGACAGATATTTTAACCGGGCTGTTGATGCCAAAAGACAGCTGGGATCAATATTTAAACCAATCGTCTATACAGCAGCGCTTCAGCTGAAGTGGAACAACCTTGATTCACTGAATAACGCATATGATATGTTTGAATTTGAAAACACATTCTATTTCCCCAACCCGGACCACCAGCCCGGAAGCGAAAAAACATCCATGGTCTGGGCAGGTGCCAAATCTGAAAATCTTGCAACCGTCTGGCTCCTCTACCATCTCACAGATCACCTGAATATGAATGAGTTTCGTCAGGTAGTGGAACGACTCGGCCTGCATAGGCTCTCGGATGAATCATACAGCGACTATGTCGAAAGGATCAGGGATAGCCATGGGGTTGTTGTCAATCAAAATGCCATCATGGAGGCAGCGTTTGAGGAATCAAAAAAAGCAATAGAATCCGACCTTATTTTCAGCGGTCTTGATGATGTACTGGATAACCTTCACCGTCTGCATTTCAATATCGACAGCCAGAGACTGGACCCATCCAATGAAAACCATATCCAGATCTCCAGGTTGAGCTTCCAGAGACTCAAGGCACTTGATTTTGAGATGCAGAGGCGCTTTCAGAAGCTTTCACAATTTATTGAAACAAACCCTGAAAAGACCTATGCAGAGCCGAACAAGGAACTTTCAGATGCCCTCCAGCACTTCTATCTCATCAAGGACAGGGAAAATAATATCAGAATAATCTATTCCGAGACAGCGGGAAAGATAAAGCGTAATGGACTGCAGCCCCTTACACCTGAACTATTGGAGGACCATAAGGATCAGATGTTTCAAAATGATATATGGATCGATGATCTGCTGACATCAAAGGTGGTCAAGACGATTCAGTCAAGCATGAATAAGAGGTATAAGGAGCTGCTTGCCTATAACAGGTATGACCTGGAACTCCTTTTCAGGATAAGGGACTTTAAGACACTTGTTAATCTTTACTATGTCAGACAGCTTGCAAAAGAGATGGGGATCTCATCAACCCTTGATCCGGTACTCTCCTTTCCCCTTGGCGCAAGTGCAGTTTCCATACTTGATGCGGCCTCTGCTTATCATACTATAATGACCGGCAGAGATTATTCTGTGGCAGATTCTGCTCGGGATATGGTGCCAATTATCACCCGGATAGTTGACCGTGACAATGAAATAATATGGGACTATAATCCCCGGCCCAGACAGGTTTTATCTAAAGAAATATCGGCACCTGTCACTGAAATTCTCAGAATGGCGATGGAAAACGGTACAGGCATAAACGCAAGGGATGCGATCCATATGTCTATAAAGTTCAGCAACCAGGAACTGGATATTAGAATCCCATGTTTTGGAAAGACAGGTACAGCTAACCGGTATACTAACTCCAGTTTTGTGGGTTTCATTCCTGAGCCGAATAAAAACACGGGAGAATTTGAGCTGAAAAACGGTTATGTTATTGCCAGTTATGTGGGATATGATAATAACCGCCCTATGAAGGGAAAACATATAACCATATATGGTTCATCAGGAGCCCTGCCCCTATGGATCGAGACAGCCAATGCCATCACAAACAGCACTACCTACACAAAGCTTGTACAGGCCGCTGATTTAATCTTTGACAGTGGAAATCATCCTGTACTTACTGATAATAAATTATCCCCTGTTAATGTCTCCCCCCTCACAGGTATCCCACTGGACAGGAGAGCTGAGGTCCCGGTTGACAGTCCACAGGTATATTCATACATTAACAAGGAAAAGACCGGACTGAAATTTCAGAGGACGTTTGATCCCATTGAAGGAACATATCATGACAAACAGATCAGCGATTAAACTGATCATTATCTCCATTTTCATTCAATATCTGACAGGTTGCGCATCCATGGAAGCGACTCCTGTTCCAACTCCTATGCCGGATCCCGGGATAGAATTAATGTCCACTGATATTGTGGACAGAAAAATAGAACTCCTTGAAAAATGGCTGGCAGATGAAAGCCTGACAGAATCAGACAGGCAAACCGCCAGAAAACTGCTGTCTGATTATAAAACCGTTAGGGATACTATAAAGAACAATATGACAGATCCTGATTATCTTGAAATAATAGAGATCCTTCTGGACAGCACAGATACTTATGAAAAGATATATCTGCTCCAAAAACCATTTGAGAACCCAGATGAGTCTTATTCCTTGTCCAGGGCAATTAATGAATTTTCTTCTAAAAAAAGAACAATTCTGGACAGCTACCTGGCAGGAGATTATCAGGGGGTCATATCCCAATGCGTTGATCTTGAGTCGACCTTTGGTACAGACTCGCTGACCCCGGAGATCGGCCTGCTGTTTGCAGTATCCCTTGCAGAACAGGGGATGAAACACGAGGCCGTCAGTATTGGAGAAAGAATAATTAAGGAACTTGAGGGAAAACCTGACCTGGTTTATCTCAGGGCAAACATCATTGAATGGCAGCTTGAAATGGGGAACAGGGATAAGGCTCTCCAGACCTATCAAAAGCTGATTGACAACATGGGAGAGATGGAGTCCATATTTGAGAGTGCCAAGCAGAACCTTATTCATGGAGAAACAGAGAACGCCTTTCATAAAAAACCTTTAGCGGATAAAAATCTGATGAGCAAAACTGATGAGGCGTCGCCTGACCAGATGACCATCCTCCTCAAAGAGGTGGATGAGCTGGTCAAACAGGGATCATATACAAACGCAAAACTCCTGCTTATAAAAAAACGTCTCAGGATTGGGGCAGGACCTGACGCAGAGATAATAGAACAGGCATTAAAGAGCGTTGAACTGGCCGAAGAGAAATATCAGCAGGGACCTTCCCTGCAGGAAAAGACTAATCAAATCGCCCGAAAGCTCATGGAAGAAGAGAAATTTGAAGAGGCTCTTGAAAAGCTTGAACAACTAAAAAATGAACAGATTTTAGAGTCAGAAGAAACCAGGACTCTGAAAAACCGTGCAATCGAAGAGTTGATCAGCAGTGAAAGAGACAGGGCAGCCCAAATATTTCTCATGGCCAGAAACACAAATGATCCCCAGGGGAAAAAAGAGTTGCTCATATCTTCCCGAAACATACTTCAATCATTGGTTGAAAGATACCCCACATCTAACTTAATTTACAAGCTAAAAAGCAACCTCAAGACCGTCGAAGCTGAACTTGGAAATCTAAACAATAAAGAACAGGAGCAATGAGACCATGCTTTTCAAATTATTTCTCGCATTTACTGTTATCCCATTTCTGGAACTTTATTTACTGCTTACTGTTGGAAAATATCTCGGCCCTCTGAACACTATAATGATCGTTATTATTACAGCCTTTTTTGGTGCCCTGCTCGCCAAAGTCCAGGGGCTGCGCACCATGCTCAGAGTAAAGGAAAGCATGCTCCAGGGACAGATGCCAGCTGAAGAGCTGATTGATGCCCTGCTGATTTTTGCGGCAGGTGTTGTCCTCCTGACCCCGGGATTTATTACTGACCTCGCGGGATTTCTAATCCTTATTCCTTACACACGGTCCCTGTTAAAACGATGGGTCAGGATACGGTTTCAAAACTGGATAAACCAAAACAGGGTCAATCTCACCTTTTATTAACTATGCCACTGAATCAGAAACAATGGTTTTAATTCAACCAGAAAGATACCCCGGACCAACTACCTGAACTAACATTATTCTTTTTTTAAAAAAATTATTAAAGTTTTGAATGAAACTACCGATTCATTCAGTAACAATTAATAGACGGCTCTTTTAAAATTTAGTATAATGTATATGAAATTTAGTGCTGCCCGGCTTCAATATTGATATCTGACCACCGGCAGGCCAATGATCTTTACGGTCAAAGACTCCAACGGTTAAAAACTAAAAAAAGGAAGTAAAGGGCGGGACTATTTCAGGCTTCTCGGATGTGCGTGCATCTTTTCTGTCAGCGATTCTGTAAAAAACTCTTCAGTTAAGAGATTCGCGCTGGAGGGAATAACGGCATCAATGGAAGCCAATGCTTTACAATTGTAACTGATCGCAACTTATCAGCCAAACCTATAGCTTAAAGGTTTTATTGTAAAAGTAGACTTTTCATATAACTAAGAACCCGCAGACCGAATGGTCTGCGGGTTTTTTTATAGACATATCAATATCTGTATGAATTTCAGCACGGATTATCTCCCGTGTTATCATGGCAGGACAGCATAGATATTCTTTGTCACTCCCGATACTCAGACTCGTGCTTTAAAGCCGGGTTCCCTATATAAAGCCACAATAAATATTTTCTGAATTTTGCAATGACCAACAAGATACCCGATATATCTAGATAAATTGCTTTGTAACCGTTTTAATAAATTACTTTATAATAACCTTCAATATTATTTATCCAAGATTCATGTAATAATTCACAATCAGGATTTCTCCTCCAATGTTAAGAACATTACAAGAGTCCTCCTTTGCTGATTGATTTCCGGCCAAATCGCTCCTGGATACTGTCCATTGTCTCTTCTGCAACCTCCCAAATATCATGTTCTGACCCTGTTTTATCAAATAATCCCAACTGATCGGTCAGGTGCATGTCAGGATCTAATATATTTATATTTGAAACGCTTATTCCAATCAGACGGACACGCTTATCCATGTTGATCGAATCAAACAGTCTGATCCCATGTTCATAAATCATTTTTGAAGAACAAACAGGCCTGTTAAGGGTCACTCTCCTTGTCACACACTTGAAATCAGCCCATTTCAACTTCAAGCTTATGGTCATTCCTTTAATGCCTTTACTCCTCAACCTCCTACCAACGATCTCCGACTGTGTAAGGAGATACTTTATTAAGATCTCCCTGTCCTTGGTGTCCTCAGGGAGTGTAGCTTCACTGCTGACCGACTTTACCCTCTTTGTAGGAACAATCGCTGTGTTGTCTCTGCCCAGGGCCAGTTTTTCAAGTCTTTCTCCGAACTTCCCCACACAGTCCAGAAGAAGCTGCTCATTTATGCCTCTTATATCACCAAGCTTGTATGCCCCCAAATGCCTGAGTATTTTCAGGTTTTTTTCTCCTACCCCCGGCACTTTTTCAAGAGGAAGCTTAGCAATAAAACCAGGCACATCCCCTGGCAAGATCATTTTAAGGCCATTAGGTTTCTCCATATCTGAGGCAATCTTTGCCAGGAACCTGTTAGGAGCAATTCCTATGGAACAGGTTATGGAGCATTTAGACATGATACTATCCTTTATCATCTCCCCTACTTTCCAAGGAGGGCCCAGAAGCCTGCTGGTCCCAGACATGTCCATATACGCCTCATCAATGGAGGCCTGTTCAATAACAGGAGAATAGCCTGCCAGAATCTCCATAATATTACGTGAAACCTCTTTATACCTGGCCATCCGCACAGGCACAAATACACCATCCGGGCATCTCTGTTTTGCCTGAAAAACCGGCATGGCGGAATGTACCATCTGTTTTCTGGCCTCATAACTGGCCGCTGATACCACTCCTCTTCCGGACATACCTCCTACTATCACAGCCCTCCCTTTGAGATCGGGATTGTCTGACTGCTCCACTGACGCGAAGAACGCATCCATATCAATATGAAAGATGACCCTTTCCATAAACTTGGACATACCCCTTTCGGGCTCAAATCAATAATCTTAGAGCAGCTATAATTGAGGCTCTACGTACCTTGTTACCACACCATGACGTGGTTGAAAAAATGGTGTGTAAAAATATAATATTCCGTATTTAAATTATATTATCTATTCAATACATCTGCAGTATATTACCTGAGCCTGGATAGAATTTTGAGATATTTATTATTTCAATGGCAGAAGTTTCTTCTTCATCATAATGTAGCCTCTCTCCATCAGTGGTTCAAGATTCACAATATCTGCCGTATTGTACTGAATCAGAAGGTCAAGGCTGGCCTGATCTCCATGTTGGTATGCTCGCCAGAGCCGTATGGCCTCATAGCCATCCATACCGTTAATCTCAGAATCACGCGCAAGATGAAATTCCTTTTCAACAGCCTTTAGTCCTCCTCTGAAACCCAGTCTGTTCAGAAAAAAACGTAGATCAATATGGGCACACGGTAAAGAGATATTTCGAAATCTTCGCTTTATAAAAGGCAGGTCAAAACTGCTTCCGTTAAAGGTAATAACAAGGTCATAATCGCAAATAGCGGTCTCAAAATCCTCAAGGTTCAGGCCATCCACAAAGGTTTGGACCTCATTCCCGTCATAAAGGCCTATAACCGTTATTTCGTCCATCCCAATATAACCACCGTTTGTCTCAATATCCAGATAAACAGCCCTGCCCCTGAACCTGTCAAATAATCTCCACATATCAGATGAAGAAAATCTATCTGAAAAGAACTGGATATTGTCACGGTTTTCAAGGGTCTCCTTAATATTCATACGCACAAGTTTATCACGGCCATTTGACAGTACCGGGCCCTCTGCCCCCAAATAATCCTCCCAGGTCAGGATACCCTTTTCCCAGAGAGCCTGCTCTGTCTTTATTCCGATCCCCTGGATGTGAACAAATGAATGCTCCAGCATGATAACAACTCATTTTTTAATGATGTAAATTATTAACTCAGTCGGACATAAGGTGAAAAAATCAGCCATACGTACCGCTCCAATCGTGCTACATGGAAAAAATGTCTGAAATATAGAGTCACTATCAATACTTGAACATGCCATTTTCATATATAATTTTCTTTTTTCCTGAAATCAAGTGAGCAGTGACCGTCTTCTTTTCGGTATTAACAAGATCCCAGTGCAGTGCAGAATCGTTAAAACCAAGCTCTGTCTTCCGTTTACCTGTGAGCTTTGAGGGATCACCATCATAGGTATCTGAATAGGATGACCCAACAGCCAAATGACAATTACCGTATCGACCACCAAAGTTTTCATCATACAGGGTATTCGCCATAAATCTGTTGATTTTAGAAAATCTCTTATCTGTTAGAGAAAACTCCCCGATCCTTGCAGCTCCTTCATCCATGGTCAGCTGTTTTCGGAGAAAATTCTCACCTGTCTTGGCATTTATCCCAACTGCTCTACCTTTCTTAAACTCCAGCATAACATTTTCTACATAGTTCCCATTTCTATAAGATGGCTGATCCGCAAAATAAAAACCTGTTGTCCCTCTCCAGTCTGGAGAGATAAAAAGCTCAAAACTTGGAATATTATGGCCTGAAATCCCAATCCACTTCCTTTTTTTACCTGGCGTGATCATCAGGTCCGTATTACTGGATTCAACGATAAAATGTCTTACATCCATACTGTTAATCCATTTTTTTATGGATATGGCATTCCTAAAGATCGTCTTCCATTCACTGACAGGATCTTTTTTATTCAGATAACAGGCCTTGACAACCTGTGATGTATACTGCTTCATAGTAAGTCCGGCCTGTCTGGCCGGTTCTGGGGTTGGAAGCATACAAAGGGTCCAGCCGAATTGCCCTCTCTCCTCCCGCTTAAACAATAAATCCTTCATTGGTTTCCTTGCAATAGCTGTTTTGCTAATCCTCTTGGGATCTATATGACCTAGATGCGTAAGAGAATCCGGGGCATTAAGATATATACTGCCATTAAGATTTTTATAAAATTCCTCTTCACCTGGTGGATGAAAAACAAGCTGTCTGTTATTTGCCAGTTCAAAAAAATTCAGATCCATCTGAACAGTAGAAGTGACCCTTAGCACAGGATTCAATCCCATATTCAGAATCTTTGCTTGCAGGATCTCGGCCAGATTTAAGGCTGCAGGATCATATCTCATCAGTATCACATCATTTTTTTTATACCTCTTAGTTCGCGCTGCCTTAAGCCCCCATATCAGGACATCCGCATATCTTTCCATTTGTATCCTAGTAAACATCAATGTCTTGCCTCCGTACTGATCATAGAACTTCTTCCTCAACACAATACATATCCAAAGAAATCTGATTGAATTAAACAGATCCCGACACTAGCACACAAAAAATCACAGGTCCAGAGAGCTCTGCAAACAGATAAAGAAGTAAGGAGTATCTGCGCAAAAAAGTCTTTAAAACAGGCTAAAATTTTGAGCAATCGTGTCAAAATCCTGACACACAAACAAATCCTTAACATCCATTTTTATATTTCATGAGTCTACTTTTCAGACTAATACCATTATCTTCCTCTAAAATAGATTATTTTAAGACGAAGCTATTGCCACAATGAGGATAATAGATAGAAATTTTCAAAAAAATAACATTGGCATGAATCACGCTGATCTAATATGAAAAAGGGTAGAAAAAGTATACACCCTGATTATATATTCTTTATGCACTCTAACCTGATTTAAAGAAACAGATCAATATCTGTTTGTAAGGAAACAGGAAATAAATGGCAGCAACAGTCAAAATAAAAAATATTGTCCCCTTGACACTTTCTATCATTATAATTCTGACCCTATGCTTTATGTGCTTTCTGGGGTGGCATGATTACAATGAAGTTAAAAACACTATGGTCTATAATAAACAGAAAGAGTCCCTTGCAAATGCCAAGATCGCGGCAAGAGGGATTGAAGCATACATACGAAACATAGTCCCTGACCTGTACAGACTTTCCGAGTGGAAAGAAATAGACAACCAAAACCCTAGAAGGCTTCAAAACGAGTTAATGAGAAAATATTCCTCTGGCAATGACTCCTCTGCCTATATTACTGATCTGGGGTGGGAGCGAAATTATAGATTGAAATATTTTGGAATAATTAATGGCAATGGAATCCTGGAGGCTGGTGTAAACACCGCCAAAAAAGGAAACCCGCTTAATTTTGGTGAAGATTTCATAAATAACCCTGATCCTATAAAAAGGCAATTATTCAGCATACCAACAACAACAGGTAAATTTTATATTTCTGGAATGGATGACGATACTTCAGGATACCAATTCTGGATGAGCATGCCGAGTCAAAGTAACTCCGTTAAGACCGCTTCAGGTGTGATAATCGCATGTATTGATCCTAATGAGATTTTTTCCAGATTTATTAAAATAATTAAATCAGAAGAAACCAATTATACCTGGATACTTGATGAAAGCGGGAAAATATTAATCCATCCGATAATGGACCTCATTGGTAAAAACATCGTGGATGTCCTGATGGAAACCACTATTACTGAAGAAGCCAATATTGAAATAGGCAATATCCTGGAAAAGATGACCACAGATCAGGAAGGTATTGCTATCTACCATCCTCCCTGGAGACCCGATGAAAGAGAGATCATCGCCTTTGCCCCTGTTCATATCGGGGTTCAACGATGGACAGTGGCAGTTTCCACTGATTATTCCAATACAGCACTAATAATTGATAAACACTCAAGGAATATATTTGGGATAGCAGGATTTGTTCTTCTGATATTAGGTGGAATCACTTTCTATACAATCAAGTCAAGAAAGGAGACAGCAAATTTTAAGGCAAAGGCCGAGTACCTGAAACAGCTGGCAGACTCATCAAACGCCCTTCGCGAGAGTGAAGAGAGATCCCGTATGATCTTTGATCATGCGGGATTTGCCATTTCCCTTACTGATGCAACAACAGGTAAAATAATCTCATTCAATAAAAAAGCCCATGAAATCCTGGGATATACCCATGAGGAATATTCACGGCTTATATTAGAAGAGATTCAATACAAAGAAAATCTCGAAGAGCGCAAAGTACATATAAAAAAGATAACAGAAAAGGGATCGGATACCTTTGAGACACAGTTCAAGACGAAGACGGGAAAATTAAAGGATATTCTTATCAGTACCGTGCCCGTAAAAATAGATGGCAAAGATTATCTTCAAGACATCTACATTGATATAACACACCGAAAAAGACTTGAAAATGAATTCATTAAATCCAAAGAAGAGGCAGATAAGGCAAAAGAGGAGGCAATAAAGGCCAGAATGGAGGCAGAGTCCGCAAACCTTGCGAAGGGTTCATTCCTTGCTAATATGAGCCATGAAATCAGAACACCAATGAACGGGGTACTTGGTTTTACAGAGGCCCTGTTTGATACAAAGCTAAATGATATACAGCTTGATTATGTAAAAATAATAAAACAGAGCGGTCAGGTATTGCTTTCCCTGATAGATGATATCCTTGATATATCGAAAATTGAGGCCGAACAGTTTAATCTTGAATCCATTGAATTTGATCCTGAGCTAATAGCATATGATGTATGCAATCTGATTCGTCCCAAAATTATCAATGAAGACGTTGAACTGCTCTGCCGTATAGATCCGGAAATCCCATCCTTTGTGATAGGAGATCCCCACAGGGTGAGACAAGTGCTGTTTAATCTGATGGGTAATGCCGCTAAATTCACAACAGATGGTGAAATTGTACTTTCAATTGATCTCGAACGTGAAGAAAATAATAGAGTGAAATTTCATATACAGATCAAAGACACTGGCATTGGAATACCGGAAGACAAGCTGGAGCACATATTTGAACTCTTTACACAAAGCGATGCCTCCACTACGAGAAAATTTGGTGGTACAGGACTGGGACTCTCCATTTGCAAACAGATAGCAGGGCTCATGGATGGTGATGTGTGGGCTGAGAGAAATGTAAATCGTGGATACCCAAGAGAAAATAATTCAGAGGCTAATTCAATTAGACCAGGGAGTATATTTCATTTCACTGCCTGGTTTACAAAAACAGAAAATAAAGAGCATAATAAAACAGCAGAGTCTGTCTCATTAAGAGACAAAAGTGCTCTTATTGTAGATGACAACCTGACCAACCTGAAAATCATCACTCAAATCTTAGAAGGGGTTGGAATGAAGACTACTGCCCTCCTGCAGCCAGATAAGGCAATCCCGGCATTAAAAGAGGCTGCTGAAACAGGGAAAAGTTTTGATATAGCTATACTGGATATTCTGATGCCGGTTGTCAGTGGATATGACTTGGCAAAAGAGATCCGAGGCAAAGAGTCGCCTTTTTCCTCAATACCCTTGCTCGCTTTTTCAGCATCAATTGAACGCAATGTGCAGAAATCACAGAAAGCGGGATTTAACGGGTTCCTACCCAAACCTGTTCCCAGAAAGAAGCTTCTCAACATGATAGAAGAACTGATTAGTGAAAAAAAAGAAAAAAAAGAGAAAAACATTCGGGAATCCATTATAACCCAGCATTCTATCAGAGAAAAAGCAAAACATTCTATCCGCATACTCCTGGCTGAGGACAATGTAGTAAACCAAAAACTGGCAACAATGATGCTGAAAAAAGCTGGATATATTGTAAAAATTGCCAATGACGGTAAAGAGGCCCTGGATATATACACATTATCACCTGCAAATTATGACCTGATCCTGATGGATGTCCAGATGCCTGTAATGGATGGAATGGAATCAACAAAAACAATAAGGCAATGGGAAACAAATTCCGGCAAGAAATCAATAAGGATACCTATAATTGCAATGACAGCACATGCCATGAAAGGCGATAAGGATAAATGCCTTGAGGTTGGTATGGATGATTATATTACAAAACCTATCAAACGTGAGATAGTCTATTCAGTTCTTGAAAAATGGGTCCTTTGAGGAGTTTCAAATAAAATACTAATAGCTGACCTTTCAGTTCTTTTTTTCTGCTATTATGCGTCTCTCTTTCTATCATCACAATTGACAAAATTTATCATTTTCTATAATTTACAGATTCTTTCATATAGTTTTCTAATGTGACGCAGATATCCTCAACTGGTCCAGGGAAAACCGTTCCACAAATCCTCAAGAGGATAGAAAACTCTTACATAACCCTAAATCCAGACATAAAAGCAGGCATAATATGAAAAAGATATCCAGAATATGGGTCATGATTATCACTTCTGCCTTATTTTTATCATTAACTGCGTGTCAAACCTTGCTTGGCCACAAAGAACCCATTCCTGACTGGGTTAATAATAGGCCTGTTGATGATTCCTATTATACTGGAATAGGAGGATCCTCCACAAACGACAGGGCAGTAGATATGATAACGGCAAAGTCACGGGCAAAAAGGGATCTTGCATCATCAATATCATCAAAAGTGCAAAGTGAACTCTCCATAATTGCCCAGGAGATAACAGAGAAATCCGCATCCGCGGGTAATAATGCCATCTCTTTCTCCACTAAGTCAGTTGAACATGTAATATTTGAGACTGTTGAACAAAACCTGAAAAACATCGAAACAGTAAGTGATTTTTATTCAGAAAAAGATGGTTACTGGATCTTTCTCCGTCTAAACAAGGCAGAATGGGCTCTGATACAACGGAAGGAAATGGCTGCCCTGCAGGACAGAGTTAATATGATTATTGGAGATGCTGCCACAAATTCATCTCAGAGTATTGCAAAAAGACTTTCTGTACTAAGTAAAGCGCTTAACCTCCTTTCAGAATCCCCTTATAAGATTATGCTCGAGGGAGAGATCGATGGAAGGCGTGGCCGCCTTTTTGACATTATTGAAAACATGATCATTGACCTGACAAGCAGCCTTTCAATTATTATTTCCGACTCAAAGCTGGTGATAGAATCAGGCAGGAGTGCAAAATTCTCAGTCAATATTAGAACGAATATGGCTTGCGAACCAGGCCCTTTACCTGCAGTACTGATTGAAAAAGAGAGTGGAAAAAGACTACTCAAGCTAAATACAGATAATATGGGCAATTATTCCGGGGAGATAAGTTTTAAAGACCTGCCACTTGGAAAAAACGGGCTCATTGTTATGCTGGATATGTATGGACTGGGGATTGATGAAGAGCAGATGCTTAATCAGATACCCCACGAACAGCAGGAATTAATAATTGATAATCAGCAGATAAACACAAAATTGAGTATTAAGGTTACCGGAGATCTGTTTTCAGAGCTTGATGAAGAAAGGGTCTACAGCATTATGAAGGCACTGCTTATGAAAAAAATCCCTGTTATTAAGATCTCAGAAGCTGATGAAAAAATTACATTTATTATCAATGTTGAACTGGGCCTGCGTGGCATTGCACCTAATGATATGAACCCTTTCTATTTTCTGCATGAAACAGCCAGAATCTCTGTCATAAGAAACAACCGAACCATATTCACATACCAGAGTTCAGAACATCGTGACGGAGGACTCCACTGGACACAGGCCCATAACAAGGCAATGGAAATGGTTTTTCAGGAGATTGAAATTGATCAGAACTTTATTAACGGCATTACTAGTGTGTTCACTTTTGAATAGATGATATGTACAAAATTTACTCTATGAAACCCATCTAAAATGTGATATGCAGAACCACTAAATTATTGATAATTTCAAGGAAGGCTTCAAATATCCATACATCAAAATACTCAAAATCATCCTGTTTTCATAGGTTGGCCATACTGAAAACCGGGTTTATTACTAATTCAATTCAATTTTACCAAAACAGATATCAACAAATTTCAAGGAGCTAAAAGATGGTAAAGGATAATTCAAAATCAAAAAAAAGGATTTTCATTTTGATAACTGCCACAGTACTGCTTATTGCGGGCAGTCTCATAACAATTGCCGGGCTTGGTGAAGACGAGT
>JAFDJA010000005.1 GCA_019307745.1 Deltaproteobacteria bacterium
CTGGTTTATGGGACCCTTACGGCAGTGGGATCAAGCGGGAATGAGGTTGTGTTTACCTCGTTTACGGATGACGATTTTGGCGGAGACTCAAACGGAGGCGGTCACTCGACCGGGACCCCGGGGTACTGGGGCAGAATCTATTTTAACAATACATCCTCGTCCCGCCTGGAGCATGTGAAGGTCAGATACGGGGGATATAACAGCGATGGCAACATCTATATGTACAACTCTGCTGTGCCGGTGATATCGAGTGAGATCTCAGATGGGTCATCCTTTGGGATCTATTCCTATGATTGCTCTCCCCTGATCCAGGGAAACACGATCTCCAATAATGGGAGCTATGGTATCTACCATCGTGGTTACTACACCCTGCCAAGCCCGGTGGACCGGAATAACACCATTACGGGCAACTCTTATGGAATCTATGTTCAAAACGCCACCCCCACGATTGACGGGAACACGATCACAGACAACACAAGTTACGGCATCTATTTTACCCAGGTAACAAACAGTCCGGTTATTACCAGTAACACCATTACAGGGAATAATAAGCCGGTGCGCCTGCCATTTTCATCATTGCCCGGCCCTGACGCAGGCAACACCCTGTCACCCAATACCTATGAGCAGATCGAGTTTTACGGCAACACCCTGAGCCATGACCTGACCCTGACCACCGCCCCTGTTAACCTCTATTACCAGGTTGGAGGGAATGTGACAGTTGCCACAGGGGCAAAGCTGACAATCGAGCCGGGTGTGGTCTGGAAGTTTGCAAGCAGTGTAGGCATAGACGTAAACGGGGCTCTTTACGCGGTTGGTGGCTCATCGGATAGTATTGTCTTTACCTCCTACCGTGACGATGAGTTTGGCGGAGACACTAATGGCGGAGGTTTCAGCACTGGTCAGCCGGGAGACTGGAATCGGATCTATTTTTCCGATTCAGCGGTTGAATTTCTGACACGCCTGGAACATGTGAAGGTCCTTTATGGCGGGAGTGGCGGGTCTGGCAACATTAATATGAACAACTCTTCTGTACCGGTGATATCGAGTGAGATCTCCTACGGATCATCATACGGTATCTATGCCTTGAATTGCTCTCCCCTGATCCAGGGAAACACGATCTCTAATAATGGGAGTTATGGGATCTATACCTGGGATGGCTCTCCCCTGATCCAGGTAAACACGATCTCCAATAATGGAAGCTATGGTATCTACCATCGTGGTTACTACACCCTGCCAAGCCCGGTGGACCTGAATAATACCATTACGGGGAACTTTGGTGGAATTTACGTGCGATATGCCACCCCCACGATTGACCACGATTGAAGACAACGCCATTACAGACAACAGCGGGGCGTGGGGCATATACTATTATGATGCTCCTGCCGCGCCTGTGATTTCAGGCAATACGATCACAGAAAATTTCCGAAGCATGATAATCCCGGCAAGCTCCTTACCCAACAGCGCTGACGGGAACACCCTTGCCCCTAACAGCGTAAACGGGGTGTGGATACGGGGCAACGCGAGGGCCACAGACCTTCGTCTGGAGATGCTCTATGCGGGAGAAGAGCATGAGCTCAGCACCTACCAGATCTATGACACAATGACCATGAATTCGGGAGTTACCCTTACGGTGGACCCCGGTGTGGTGGTGAAGTTTTACTCTGGCGCGGGGCTTACCATCAACGGCGGGCTTGACGCGCAAGGGACATCGGATTTTCCTGTTGTCTTTACCTCCTACAAGGATGACCAGTACGGAGGGGACCTGAACCTTGACGGTTATGATACAACTCCTGTCAACGGCGATTGGCGTGGCATCTATTTCACCAACCAGGCAGATGACGGAGCGTGCGTGATCGACAACGCGGTGATCCGGTACGGCGGCAGCGCCAACAGCGGTATGATATACGCCTATCAGACGAATTTTCCCATCACCAACAGCGTGATATCCAACTCCAGCACCAATGGTATTCGTTCCTACCAGTCGAGCCTGACACTTGCCAATAACGAGGTCTTCAGCAACATTGGTGATGGTCTCTATCTTGAATCCTCAGGCACCCATACGATGACAGGGATGAGGATCTTTGCCAATTTTGGTGACGGGATAGAGGTCAGGAACAGTGTAAGTTCAGCAGTAACGGACAGTGAGATTTTTGGAAATACTGGCTACGGCATCAGGAACAGTACCGGTGTGACTATACCTGCCCGGGACAACTGGTGGGGAGCAGTGGACGGTCCCGGCGGCAGCGGCACTGGTTCCGGAGATGAGGTCAACGCCTATGTGGATTATGGCTCTCATCTTACAACCGGTACGGAGTTCAGCTATTTTGACGCGGGCGGCACAGGTCATTATGGGTACAATATAAGCCAACCAACTGTGAGCGGAATTCCTTCCGATGAATGGGGTACAAATCCCACGCAGACTTTCCTGTATAATATGGATGAAGGCTTGATTACTGCCGAGTACGCTGACCTTTCAGCATCCTCAACATACAGATTGTTTGTAACCTATCTGAATCAGGACGATGGCGGCGGGATACAAAACCTGACCGATATAAACAATAAAATAATCCATCCCTCATGGGTGCTCCCTACATCTAATCCGGTGCAGTATGACTTTTTTATTGCCCCTGATTCCATTGTGGGCGGGAACCTGAGGCTTAATTTTAATGGTCTTTCCGGCCTGAGGACCGTGGTTTCCGGCATCTTTTTGATAAAAGAGATCTCAACTGACAGCACACCTCCGGTAATTCATCTGAACACCCCGGTCAATGGGGATATTCTGCGGACAGAGGAGCATTTCATCTCAGGTACGGTATCTGATGCAGATTCCGGCGTATGGGCTGTGGAAGCCGGGATACAGAAGACAGGGGAAGATCTGAACTGGTATCCTGTAACCTCTGTCAACAGCACCGGAACGTGGGCATATCAATGGAATAATCCTTCCAGCGGCGAATACACACTCATGGCCAGGGCCGCGGACCAAAGCGGCAATCTGGCGATCGCTCTGGAAGTGGCGGTTGTCACCATAGACGGATTAGCGCCATCTCCTGTGACAGGGCTTTTTGTCCAGGGTCTCAGCGGTGTCAGTGATACAATGCGTCTCACCTGGGCTCTATCCACAGACGATGGGTCAGGGGCCAGTGATGTGGCTGGATATGAGACCTACAGGAGTGAGGGTGCATTCCTGGACTACACCCTTGTGGGCCAGGCCGCGCCAGGGATCTCTCAGTTTGATGATACCCCTGTGGCAGGGGGGACGGATTATTTTTATTATGTCAGCGCCGTGGATCACGCGGGAAACGGTTCGGATTCCACAGTTTTTGGGCCTGTGCAATCAACAGGTGCCAGTGACATAACCCCGCCTGAGGACGTCGCCAGTCTTACAGCCTATGCAACTCAGGTTTCAGGAGGCAATCCGTCTGTATTCCTCACATGGGCGGGAAGCGCTGATACAGCAGGAGACCTGGTAGACCAACTTCTTTATGTGTCAACAACGAGTGGTATTACATCCTTTGGTAATAACAACCCGGACTATGATAACGGCCTTGCATACAGCCTTGGCAGAGAGGCCCGGAGTTACCAGGAGATCAGTTTGGCCTCTGGTCAGGCTTACACCTTTAGGATTACCACTGTTGACGAAGTTCCCAATGAGAGCAGCGGGACAACGGTCACAGTAACACCTGCTGGTATTGAAACCGAGGTAATCACCCTGGGTGGGACACTTTCAACTGACACGCATCTGAAGAGTGGTGTTTATGTGATCTCAACCGACCTTACTATTCCGGTGGGTGTCACCCTGACCATTGAGCCCGGGGTGATAGTGAAGTTTGCCCAAAATCGTTCCATGCTGGTTTATGGGACCCTTACGGCAGTGGGATCAAGCGGGAATGAGGTTGTGTTTACCTCGTTTACGGATGACGATTTTGGCGGAGACTCAAACGGAGGCGGTCCTATATGAACAACTCTTCTGTGCCGGTGATATTGAGTGAGATCTCAGATGGGTCATCCTTTGGGATCTATTCCTATGATTGCTCTCCCCTGATCCAGGGAAACACGATCTCCAATAATGGGAGCTATGGGATCTACCATCGTGGTTACTACACCCTGCCAAGCCCGGTGGACCGGAATAACACCATTACGGGCAACTCTTATGGAATCTATGTTCGATACGCCACCCCCACGATTGACGGGAACACGATCTCAGGCAACACCAACTACGGGATATATTTTTACCAGGTAACAAACAGTCCAGTTATTACCAGTAACACCATTACAGGGAATCAGGTCTCGATGGTTGTTCCTGCCAGCGCACTGCCGGATAGTACGAATGTACTCACGCCCAACACAAAGAGCTATATTGGCGTCTATGGAAATGCGATCCAGGAAGATAAGCAGCTGCTTGTCTGGGGGGAGGGCACACCCGATGAAGTCAGCACCTATGTGGTATTTTCCGGAAACGTAACTGTGCCGGCCTACACCTTTCTTGTCATTGATCCCGGAGTTACCATGAAGTTCGGCACAGGCGCGGAACTTACAGTTAATGGCGCCATTGTCGCGGATGGGACAATAGATAAAAAGATCGCCTTTACCTCGATCAAGGATGACACCTATGGGGGGGATACCAACAACGACGGCTTTAACAGTACTCCTGCCAACGGTGACTGGCAGGGAATTGTTTTCAATGATTCCTTTTTTGAGGCTTCCTCCTACCTTAATCATGTAAAGGTTCATTATGGCGGATCAAACGGCTCTGGTGGAATTTATATCTATCAGGCCGACATAACCATGGAAAACAGCGAGATCTCAAACAGTTACTCCAATGGTGTTCGTGTGTATTCTGCTTCTCCTACGATAACCGGCAACCGGATCTGGGGAAACAGCGCGGATGGTATTCGGGTGGAGCAAAATTCCGACGCAGAGATCACCTTTAACAAGATCTCCACCAATTTTTCTGACGGTATAGAAGTTCTCGGATCTTCCAATGTACTGGCCACCAATAATCAGATTTTCATGAACCGGCAATATGGAATCTACAATCAGACCGGCAACCTGGTGGATGCCACACAGACCTGGTGGGGTGACTCTGACGCAAGCGGCCCATATCACGCCACAACGAATCCCGCAGGAACCGGTAACCGGGTAAGTGATAATGTGGATTACAGCTCCTTCAAGACAACGCCTGCTCTTGCCTTTTCTTATCGTAACTTCAGTGTTGCATCAGGATCTACATACGGGTCCATGGATATGCCCGTATTGACACAGGGGGCACTTTCCGATGAATGGGACCCCGGCAGTTTAAGGCCGGATCGTACCATGGCCTGGGATGAGTCTAAAGTCATTCTGGATTATACCGGTCTAGTGAGCACTGATCGTTACAAGGTGCGAACCAGTTATTTTAACGGTGATCCCAGTGCCAGCCTCCAGAGCCTGACAGACCAGACGGACAACCAGGTCCACGGATCAATTGTGATGCCCACATCGGTGCCTGTCCAGTTCGAATTTTCCATCCCATCCTCCTACTATTCAGGCGGCACTGTCTCATTGAAGTTTGTACATGACAATCCAGACACCTCTATTCGGGCGGCGGTCCCGGAGGTGTGGCTCATGCAGAATATCCTTGAATTCACTCCGCCCCTGTTTGAGGCGGTGGAATACAATGATATGGATGGCGACGGTCTGCTGAGTGTGGGTGATGAGTTTTATTTCCACTTTTCCGAGGAGATGGATAGTGCCTACCTGGTAAGCGGCACTACTGATGCAAACGCCCGGCTTGTGCCGGAAGGCGGTCTCATATACGGCACAATCAATCAGACACGCTGGACCCCTGATAATAAGACGGCCATTGTCACCCTCTCGGATGGCTTTACTGTGACCGGATTAGAGACCATTACTCCTAACGGTCTGTATGATCCGTTTGAAAATGAATCAATCGGCAGCCAGGATCTGACTATTGTTGATACTATTGATCCTGTATTTACTGGATTGGACTGGATAGATAATGACGGAAACAGCGGAATCAGCCTGGGAGACCAGTACATCTTTCATTTCAGCGAGACCATGGATATTTCAGTGATCCAGGACGGGACAGTGGATGCCAACGTATACCTCAGGCCTGCAGGCGGGATGCGCTATGGAGACGCGAACACGATCAGTTGGGGTCCTGATGGAAGAGAACTTGCTGTGACAGTTACTGAGGGCTTTACTATCCTCGGGAACGAACTGGTAATTCCAAGCAGCCTAGTGGTTGATGTGGCGGGAAATTCTGTTTTTGGATCACACCAAGCCTATGCATCTACATTGTATGTCCTTTCTATGAATGTCAGCGGGAATGGTACAACCTCTCCGTCAATAGGGAATCACTACTATATTGAGGGCAGCGGAGTTTCCATCACGGCAGTCCCTGACAGCGGGTGGGAGTTTGTCAGCTGGAGTGGTGATTTGACGGGTTCAGCTAACCCCACAACAATTGCCATGGATTCAGATAAGACGGTCACGGCTGTGTTTACTGGGGGAGTGACAACAACCTATACCCTGACAACCATTACTTCCCCTTTCGGAGGAGGCTCGATTACAGCCTTAGGTATAGACTGTCCCGGGGATTGTGTTAATACCTATGATACAGGCACAGTGGTCACAATTACTGCTACACCTGACAGCGGGTGGGAGTTTGTCAGCTGGAGTGGTGATTTGACGGGTTCAGCTAACCCCACAACAATTACCATGGATTCAGACAAGACTGTCACGGCTGTGTTTATCGGGGGAGTGACAACAACCTATACCCTGACAACCATTACTTCCCCTCTCGGAGGAGGTTCGATTACAGCCTTAGGTATAGACTGTCCTGTGGATTGTGATAATACCTATGATGAAGGCACAGTGGTTACTGTTACTGCTACACCTGCCAGCGGGTGGGAGTTTGAGAGCTGGACGGGCGGTGTCGCAAATACAGGTCTTTCAACAACAACGGTGACCATGAATTCCGACAAGACGGTCACGGCTAAGTTTACTGAGTTGTCAGCCCCAAAACACAAGCTCACTATTGAAATTCAAGGTGTCGGAGCGGTATCTCCTTTTGAGGGAACCCGTTCATTGCCAGAAGGTGATGTGACTCTGAGCGCGGTTACCGGAGAAAAATGTGCATTTCAATACTGGCAATACAGCGGAGTAACCATCTCTGATGGGATCTTAATGATTTATCTGACTGAAGATATGACCATTGTTGCAGTATTTAACTGCCCCCCTGATACACCTTATATCAAACCGGACGGGGGTATTGAAGATAATGCCATTATCCCACCTCCACCTGACATGACAACCGTATGGCTTCACACAAGCGATTTTGCTGATGCTGATGATGATACACACCTTTATTCACACTGGCAGGTAAGAAGAGGTGACAGCATCTGGGGCAGGTATGATTATCCCGGGTCTTTTGATTTTATCGCGGATTTATTCAGCGGTCTTACTATGCATGAGGTTTCCGGTATTACTGTTGGAATGAAGTATGACTGGAGGGTAGGATATGTTGATTCCGGAAGTGGAGTAACCTCTCTATCTAAAGAGTACAGTTTTATTGTTGGGGAATTGGAACTATGTTCGAAACCTGTTCAGGGTGGCGATAAGGTTTTTGATTACAGGATGATCTCTTTTCCATACTGGCCCAGAATTTCTTTTGCGGAAAAATTGTTTGGCCTTACCGATGATCCTACGGTTTTCAGGGCAGGCACCTATGTTCCAGGCTCAGGATACAGAGAGTATGGACACGGTCTTAGAATTAAACCTGGAAGGGCCTATTGGGTACTTTCAAGGAATCCCGTTAATATCAGCTTTAGCGGTGTGTCGGTAAGTACCGGCCTGGATATTGAAACAGGATTGTATTATAATGGAAAGACAGGAAACGGCTGGAACCAGATAGGAATTCCCAATAACAAGGTGTACTCATGGGATGACATACAGGTAGTACAATATGATCTTGCCAGCGGTACTACAAAATTTGGTCCAACACCGATCTATTCCGGGGTGACATACTCGGAAGTGTCTGCCTATATTGATACAAGGTTGTGGAAATGGACTGGAGATCCGGATCTACCGTATATCTCATATGATCCGCATGATTCTGGGGTCACATATACCTCTGGTGCCAGTATTTTGTATCCTTACAACGGCTATTGGGTGGAGGCAAGGAAACCAAACGTATTTCTTGTGTTTCCGGCAGATGCGGGAGAACCTGCTCCCCTGTTTGAAAGTTTTTATGATGTGCCGCGTGTGAGCCAGGCAGATATCTCACGTACCGTATTTATGGACTCTCCCCCAATGCCGGGCAGCGGTTCCAAAAAAAGTTCCGATGACACCGGGTGTTTTATTTATATGGCCGATTCTGTTTCCTGGCACAAGACGGTAGGCGTTGTGGCTTTGATCATCCTGCTTATGATTGTAAGATTTATCTATCAACTGAAGGTTAGTCGTGGAAGCAGTGCGGGTATCTGAAAGAAAGGTTTGATAATGGTTGATCTGGTTGGTGGATTTTTTTGCGTGGATCTAAAAACAGGGGCAGGGTCGTATCTGACCCTGCCCCTGTTTTTCTCATGAATCCAGGATGTGTCAGCCGGGAAAGGCCATCTCTCCTGAATTATTCAGGTCGTATCCTTCCAGGCTTTGGGCAGACTCTCTGAATTTTTTATTATGTAGAAGCCCCAGAAAAAGCTGAATACCTTTCTCAAAAAAACGTTCTTTTTGAATGATAAAATCAAATTGCTCCCAGCGAAGTAGGATAAAATCAAGGCCCAGCACGCCCGCGACTGCCCTGATTCCTGGCCCGGCATCTGCCCTTCCCGCAAGCACTTCAAGCCCCACATCAAGATGCTTCTGGAACTCATTCTGATAACCTTTAATCTCATCTCCTTTTATCCCGGCCTTTTGCAGTTCAGTGTCCAATAAGAGGCGTGTACCTGTGCTTAGAGGCCGGTTTGCGATCCTGATTTCAGGTTTTCCCAGATCTGCCACGCTCCGAATCCCTCTGGGATTTCCTTTTGCGATCAGAATACCCTGCTCACGTCTGCAGAAATTGACCACAGCAGGCATATGGTCCAGCTCATCTCTCGCAAATCCAAAATTATAATCCTGTTCATCCTCCTGGAGGAGATGACTCGATGCTATATGACAAAGGTTCCGCCTTAATGCCCGGATGCCGCCCATGCTTCCCAGGTTGCCGAATACTGCGATATGGTCAGGGTAGTGGCTGTTAAACAGTGATAATGCCTGATCAAGGAGGATATCATTGCTGCCGCTGACTATGAGAATGCCATGATAAGGAGGGAGTGGATCAGATGGTCTTGGAAAATTAATTGTCTGATTCTCCACCCATTGCTCTATCAGGTAGCTGGGGAAAAGCCACTTGCCGGTCACCTTGGTAGCGGGAAGACTCTTTTCACTGATTAGGGAATAGACCATCTTCTCATTGATATTTAACAGTTCAGCAACCTCTTTTGTATTGAGCAGTTTTTTGTCCATGGATTACCTCTCTATTTTTTTGAAAAATTGAACAGGGTTTCATTGCAAGATCATGATACCTTCAGGTGGACAGGCTATGTAGACCTCCTCTCCCACACAAAATTTCATATCCTTATAAGTCTCTTTGGGTATGAGTACACCAAGCAGTACTCCCGTATCAACCTGGGCTCTGACATATTCCTGTTCATCGGCAATCTGGATGAGTCGTCCTTTTGATAAGCCTGGCGGGGGAGTGACTTTGCCGTATTTTTTAATTTTAAGTGCTGTGGGGCTTATAGATATTTTGATTCTGCCGGATTGTTCTGTCTGTACCGGGAACTTCAGTCCCGGCATAACTGTACAATATTTATTCCCATTATCATCTATCTCGATATAGCCGCCAAATATATTTTCATTAATTGCCTTGGTCTTTTTCCCGTTTTCCAGAAATATGGTCTTGTCTGATATCCTGGAGGCAAGAACCGTGTCATGAGTGGAAAATATGACAGAGATCCCTTTTTTCTGGTTAATCTCTCTGATAATACGTTCAATAACAGTCCGATTTTCTACATCAACGCCTGACATGGGTTCATCAAGAAGGATGGCGTCAGGAGAGCAGGCAAGCGCCTGGGCTATGGCAACCCGCTGGGTCTCGCCTCCTGAAAGGTTCTGCGCTTCTGAGGTCATATATGATTCCATCCCCACAAGTCCAAGGATTTTTTTTACGGCCCGCTTCCGTTCCGGTCCAGGTATGCCGCGTGTCTTCATGGGAAACTCGACGTTCCTGAAAACTGTTGAGGTAAACATTATAGGCTGCTGCTGCACAAGGACGATTTTTTTCCGAAGTCTGAACCTGTCAGGTGAGCTAGTAAAATCTATATCTTCATTCCTGAAACGGATTTCACCGGATGTGGGTACAAGCAGAAACGCGAGTATCTCAAGCAGGGTTGTCTTGCCAGCGCCATTCGGGCCCAGCAGGCTGATGATCCTGCCTTTTTCTATCAAGAGGGATCTCAATTCCAGGACTGTCCTGTCATTATAAGTTTTTATCAGATTTGTGATTTCGTATAACATCCTAATTTGTCGTCCTGCCTTGGAAATAATTAAACACAATATTTACACTGAAGCTCACAAGAAGGAGGATAAGACCCAGGGCGATGCTCAAGACAAACTCCCCCTTGTCATACTCCAGGGCCATGGCGGTTGTCATGGTCCGGGTAAATCCTTTTGCATTTCCCCCAAGCATCATACTTATACCCACCTCTGCTATTACCCTGCCAAAGGAAAGGATGACAGCGCCCATGATTCCAAAACGTGCCTCACGCATTATCACGCAGGCGGTTTGCCAGCTGTTGGCCCCCAGGGTCAGGGCAGTTTTGCGATATCGGTCGTCAATACGACTTATTGCCGATATTGTAAATGTGGTCACAATGGGAGCAATCAGGATAATCTGACCAATGATAATGGCCTTTTGGGTATAAAGGAGGTCCAGAGGGCCCAATATTCCCCTGCGTGAGATAAAAGAATACACAAAGAGACCAATGACAACTGTTGGAATTGAAAGCATCGTGTTCAAGACCGTAATCAGAAGTCGTTTGCCCCTGAAATGGCGCATAGAGATGGCAAGGCCTGTTGGGATACCTATAAGGCCGGCAATGAGGGTGGAAGCGATACTCACCTTAATAGAGACACCGACAATATTGAAAAGCTCAGGATTGAGGGAACAGATGAGCATGAAGGAGGATTTGAGGCTGTCAAAAAGAAGTGTCATAAGGCTCTATCTTTCCTGTGTTTCAGAAATTGCATCCGGAAAGAACGCCTGCTGTCCATGAATTTTGTACCCTGAAATAATGGACTGGGCTTTTGGGGAGATAAGCCATTTTGCAAACCTGTCTGCCAGCTCAAACCTTACATGTGGATGTTTTTTCTGGCTTACAGGGATGATGCCATATGGATTAAAAAGCACCGGGTCCCCCTGACACATGATTTCCAGGTCCAGCCCCAGTTCCCTGCCGAATTTGTAGTTCAGGAATGTTCCCCGATCAGTAAGGGTGTAGGCATGCTTCTCCTCTGCAAAGGTAAGTGCTTTGCCCATGCCCTGCCCTATGGACATATACCATGTGCCCATACCTTCTGGGTACTTAAAGTAAAGTTTTGATTTATGTCCATTTTCTATGACTTCCGTGGTTTCAGTTTCAAGAGGAATACCAGCGTTCCTCCAGAGGTCCAGTTCCTTAATGTGGGTGCCGCTGTCATCGCCTCTGGAAACAAACATAGATCTGTTCTCCGCGATCCTCTTTAGGGCGGTGGCGGCTTCATTTGTCCCCTTGATCCCTGCGGGATCATCTTTTGGCCCGACCAGCACAAAGTCATTATACATAATCCCCAGACGATAGGCACCATATCCTTCAGCGATAAAAAGGTCTTCCCTCTTCCGTGCGTGTACAAAGATGATATCAACATTTCCGGATATGGCATCAGCAATGGCAGCACCTGTACCCTTAGCAAATACCTTGACCCTAATGCCTGCCTCTTTTTCGAATTCCGGCAGGAGTATATCGAGCAATCCGGAGTTTTCAGTGCTGGTTGTGGTGGCCATCTTGATAGATTCATCTGCACGGATCATTGAGGATGCAAACAGCATGAAGCCAACTGTTAATATCCCTATAATTTGGCGTTTTATCAAATTTACCCTCCTATTTGGTCCTGATCCATAACTTTAATAACTATCTTTGGTTATTGCAAGAGATATCATTCTTTTATAATTACCGATAATCACTTTAACAAACTCATGCAAACTCAATGGGATCAATTGGTCCTCAATAAAGTCTTTGAATTGACCACCCTTGCCATATCGTAAAAGATGTTTTAGAATTCATGCGCGTTAAAGGAGGTTTAATAGTGAAAAGAGAAAGAAAACCCAGATACAGGTGGTATGATCATATCCTGCTTAATATTGTCCTTCCTGTATGCGTGTTGCTTCTCAGGATAATCTTCCTGACCTGCCGTCTGACAAAAATAGAGGGAAAAGAGATGGAAGAGGCAGCCCTTGAAAAGTCAGGCGGGAGGGCTATCTATCCTGTATGGCATCAGCGTGGTACATACCACACACATATACTAAAATCCCGAAGGTTGACTGTCATGGTCAGCCAGAGCCGTGATGGAGAATATGCATCCCGTCTTTTAAATCTTCTCGGCGCGAGGACCCTTCGTGGATCATCCACTCGTGGTGGGCTTAGTGCGCTGTACCAGGCGACCAAAATGATCAAGGCGGGAATAAACAGCGGAATGGTCGTCGACGGACCTAAGGGGCCGCCCCGTGTAGCAAAGCTGGGGGCTGTGATCCTGGCTAGAAACGCCCAGGTCCCTATAATTCCTGTGGCCTGGGGTGTTGACAGGTGCTGGATACTCAATACATGGGATCGTCTTATAATACCAAAACCATTTTCCAGGACTACCTACCGTTATATGGAGCCGATCTGGGTGCCTCGTTCAGCCAAAGGAGAAGAACTGGAAAAATACCGCAAGCTTTTTGAGGACAGGTTAAACGAGGCCACAACCTGGTGTGACATCCAGCTCGGACCTGAAAAACCATGGAGGCTACCAGGTGAAGGATTGGCGGAAATTGGCCCGGCACAAGGTATTAAGTTTGATAGTGAAATTGTCTAATCAGCTTATCGTTTTCAATGAAGTTTTTGGCCTAAATTATACTGTGCAGGCGATGGGTTAATGGTAGGGATAATTTTTTAACAGTAACCACTTTGACTGATATCATGTTGATTGTGATGAATGTTTAAAAGTATACACCGGTCTGACCGGGTAGGGTGTTTTATGAAACTCAAGATAGGGACAAGAGGAAGCAAACTGGCACTTACACAGAGCGGGTGGATTAAAGATCAGATAGAACAACAACATCCTGATGTCCAGGTGGAGCTTGTCAGGATTAAAACAAAAGGAGATAAGATCCTTGATTCTCCCTTGAGTAAGATCGGTGGGAAGGGTCTGTTTGTGAAGGAGATTGAAGAGGCTCTGATTAGAAGGGAGGTGGACTTGGCTGTTCACAGTATCAAAGATGTGCCAGGAGAGCTTCCGGACGGGCTCCACCTTTCGGTTTATCCGGAAAGGGAAGATCCCAGCGACGCTTTTCTCTCTCTGGAATATAGTATTTTTTCAGATCTGCCTAA
Organism: Deltaproteobacteria bacterium; assembly: GCA_019307745.1. GTDB lineage: Bacteria > Desulfobacterota > DSM-4660 > Desulfatiglandales > HGW-15 > JAFDJA01. The sequence goes on from JAFDJA010000005.1 coordinate 13,674, forward strand.
TGGGGCATCTGTGGGAACCGGCAGTTTGAGGCGGTCATCACAGCTCTTGAATATGCGGCCTGATCTGGATATTGTCGCGATACGGGGAAATGTGGACACTCGCATAAAGCGGATGGAATCAGGAGAGCTGCAGGGGATCATCCTTGCTGCGTCCGGGCTCAATCGTCTGGGTCTTTCCCGGAGGATAAGCCAGCTGCTTCCTGTTGAAGAGTTCATGCCCGCAATCGGGCAGGGCTCTTTAGGTCTGGAGATAAGAGAGAATGATGAGGCGGTCTATTCGCTGATCAGTTTTTTGAACCATGAGCCCACTCAGATAGCCGTTCGGGCGGAAAGGGCCTTTCTTAAAAGGCTTGAAGGGGGATGCCAGGTCCCGATTGGAGGGCATGCAGTCCTGGAAGGAGAAACAATAAGGCTCTGTGGAATGGTTGCAGAGCTTGATGGAAGCATGATTATAAGGGATGAACTCAAGGGAGAAAAGCAGTCCCCGGAGATTCTTGGAATTACCCTTGCTCAGCAACTTTTAGATGCAGGTGCAGGCGAGATCCTTGCCAGGGCATATGGGAGTAGCAGGTAGGGCTTTATGGGAGATGTTTGTATTTTATGATGAATATAGTTTAGCTATTTCTAAGTTTCATGTTGAACTTTAAAAGAGTTTTCAGGACAGGATTAAGTGTGTGCAGGGCAGCAGGTTCTGGAAAAGGACCCGAAACATAGTCATGAATAGCCACGCACAATTTTTTTGAAATAATTCATTATATCCCTTGAGTCTGCAATTACTGTATAAATAAGTACTATAAACTGCAGGCCGAAAATCACGCTCTCAACCTTAAAAAAGAGAGATGGATCTTTAATGAAAATAAGAAAAGGAACAATTATGGCGGAGATCCAGAGAAGCAGATACTGTATTAAAATTCTTTTTCTGTGATCTTGCCCTTTTATGAGAGATACTATCTTCAACAGGATAAAAATAATAAGGATATCTGAAATGCTCCACAGGATTCCCTGAAACCTTGTGACCGCCATATATGCCTCAGTAGTAAATCCTGTACCTATCTGTAGAAACAATCTGTCTAGCAATGAACCGTTCATGACTGCATCCTTTTTAGTAAAAAAAACACTTTGATCCCTATAAGGGCAACCGCCCACTCAAAAAGAATCCAGAATATACCGCATAGTTTGATATAGAAGAAGAATATGTTTTTTATATTACTGTCTCTTAATCCGGTTGCTCCGATCAAACTGTTAAGGTAGAGATGGTAAATCAGATATAATACCAGAAAAATGACAAACAATATGAATGATTCATATCGGAGGGATGTCGCCTGTGTATATTGTTTGCCTTCAATGGCCCCCTTTAGGAGCCTGAAGATTTTAAAGGAATATATTACTATTGCTCCCTCAATAACTACCCACAAGGTGCATAAAAAATTCCATACATATCCGTTATAGTAGCGATGATGGGATAAAAAATTAAAAAATTTGAAGAAATTATTAAGGTGAAGTTCCAGTGAAAAGTTGAAAAGTGTTAGTATGATAAAAAAAGTAATCCAAATTATAAGATAATTTTTTTGATCTGTATCTCCTTTAGCAAGGAAGAGAAAAACTTTTCTCATATATACCATAATCAACCCTTCGGCAAGAAGCCACAGGAGGCCCATTATTTTTGTAAAAATAGCCATTGATAAAAGCCTTAACCTTTATAAAAAATAGAGTTTTGCATCCTGATCTTTGCAGGCGTAGTGAGAAATTCCCTGTATATATTTTCATGAATTATAAACTGTACCAGGGGAGTATAAAAAATGTAATCTGCCAAAGCATACTCGAAAAAAGACATATCACACAATATATATTTTTGAATAGCCTTTATCCAAGTTTTTTATTTTTCACTTGACGTAGGTTAAAATAATAAAATATCATTTAATCACCTTTATATAAGTTGTGTATAAAAAGGTGATTCGCTGGGGGTGGTATTGGAGAAAATAGATTTTTTTCAGTAAGTAAAGGAGGTGGAGATTTTGGAAACGGGAAAAGTTAAATGGTTTAATGAGAAGAAGGGTTTCGGTTTTATTGAACAGGAGGATGGACCTGACCTGTTTGTCCATTACTCGGCAATTGAATCTGAGGGATTTAAGACTCTCAATGAGAATGATGAGGTGAGTTTTGAAGTGATTGAAAGTGAACGTGGACCAAAGGCTCAGGATGTCAAAAAGTTGTAAGAATGTCTAAAAACACACTGTAAAGGGCATTATTTTTATGAAAAATATGCCCTTTTTTTATGGAAAATTTATTTGAAACAAGTGTCGCAGGTTTTTTATCTATGAATTTTTTCACTACACAGTATCAGGGGGTCACTCAAAAATAACTTCAGTGGGGCTTCCCTGTGATTTTTCCGTCCGCAATTTTAAGGACTGTTGTATCAGGGGCTACCTGTCTGAACATCTTCACGGTCTCAGAGTGGCATGTAAAGTAAAGTACCTGGTGTTCCCTTGACAACTCAAGTATGCCTCGCGCAGTTGCCAGGGCTCTCTGCCTGTCAAAGTTGACCAGTATTTCATCCATTATAACAGGCAGAGGAATGGATGTCTTGGTGAATTCTCTGATAAATCCGAAACGGAGCGACAGGTATAGTTGTTCAGCTGTCCCGCGACTGAGTTGCGTGAGCTCTTTCCTGCTGCTGTCTTCGCAGACAACTTCAATGCGATTCTCTCCGATTGGTGCCGTAATGGACTGATATCCGTTATCTGTCATTTGTTTAAAAAACCGGCCTGCTTCAGCCCTTACTCCAGGCTGCTGTTGATTTTCAAACTTTTTTCTTGCCATTCTGATAAGCATCTGGGTAAGCCTTACTCCTGCCCATTCCTCTGCATAGGAGGACAGTTCCTGTATTAATTCTTCCTCCTTTGTCCTGATTTCCGAAATCCGATCATCATTAATCAGCTGGCGTATCTGCTCTTCAAGTGTCGCGTGTTCGCTTTTAAGCCGATCAAGCCTGCTTTCTACATCATTCAGGCTTTCTGATAACCTGGGTCCTTCCTCAACCAGCTCCTCTTGGGTGGAATTTTTCAATTCACTGGTTATGGCTTCAAGGGTGTCCAGGCTGTGGGCAAGCCTTTTTATACTGTCTTCATAGTGCTCAATTTCTTTTCTCAGGCGGGATTGTTCCTCAAATATATTTCCTCGATGTCTGAAATGCTCTTCGCTATCAGCCCCCCCTGATGCTATCAACCCCTGCTGTTCCTCACGGACCTCTTCAATCTGGTTTTTCAGGCGTTTGATGTTTTCACGAACCGTCTCGATCTCCCGGAGATGAAGTTGCTGTTTTTGCTTAGCCTGCTCGGTATTTACAAGTTCGCGGATCAAGGCAGGGACTTCGCCCCGTATGTCTGCGAGTTTTATTTTCTTTTTTCTGCAGGCCTGAAGGATTTTTCCGGCTAGATCCAGGTACTTATCCCTCTGATCTTCAAGGGAAGATTTCTTTGATCTTGTCAGGATCAGATTTTGAAGCAGTTCCTTGCAGACCTGGATCAGGGAGAATGTATCAAGCACGCCATCTGGGGAAAGTACAGGGTCAAGACCTCTTTTTTTCAGTAATTTCTGCCACATACTTTGGATCTTCCCGTGCTTTTCCTGGATTAGATGCAGTTTTTCTTCAGCCTGGTCATGCTGTACAGCTGCCTGGTTGAGCTGGCTTTCAGCATCTTTCCATTGATTCAGTCTTATTACCTGTTCTGATAGCTTCTGCTCGATCTGCGTGAGAGATTCCTGCTGAAAAAGCTCTGCCAGTTGAAGAACGGATTTGGGAGCAGTCATCAGTTTCCGTGTCTGCTCCATATTCTCTTTCAGGTCAGCGATTGTTTTTTCCAAGTCGGTGATCCTTGATATAACGGGAGAGGTATCTGACCTTCTCTGCAGCTTTTTTCTTACAAGGAGAAGTGCTGTGCCTACAATAACTGATATGAGAAGGATCCCAAGGCCGGCTGTCCAGGAGGAGATGAATCCCACCAGGAAAAGCAGAACAGTGCCGCTGAAAACTGTTATAAGCAAAGCCCGGGACAGGAGGGCAGATAATCCCGCTGATACAACGTCCAACCGTTTTTTTTCTTCTCTGAGATCATTTCTGCGTTCTTCCGTATGACGAAGTTCATCTTTGAGTTGTTCCTCCTTTTCCTTAAGAAGGGACAGCTCCCTGCATGCCTTGATCTGTTGATTCAACTCCTCATGGTCTTTGATATCAGGTTCATCCAGGGCGTTGAAGCTGGCTTCTGCCTCTCTTTTTTTCGAGGCTGCCTGCTCAACTGTCTCTCTTTTGCTCTGCTTCTCCTGTTTGATTCTGTTCAGCTCTTCTCTGAAGTTGCGGACCTCTTCGCCAGTACTGATTGAGAGATCAAAGTCCCTGACCTTTTTTTCTGACCATGATGGGCCCAGTCTATCCAGTCTTTCATTAAGGGAGTTTGTTCCCATTGAGATTTCCTGGTCCAGGGATCCAATCTCCTGTAAAATTGCATCAAAATGGTTCTGGTCCTCCTGAAGCTGTCTGATCGATATGGCATGCTCAAGAAGGCTGGAATCCGTGTTTAGTCCCAGCAGCAGGGACTCCCTTTTACTAAGCTCTTCTTCCTTATTAAAAAGCTCTTCCCGGAGGGCCTCAAGCCGGGAACTGAATCCTTCGAGTCTTGCAAGGCCGTTTGCCGGAAAAGTTTCAACAGGATCCAGGCCTTCAAGTTTTTCTTCTGCTAGGGAAAGGTTGATCCACTCAGGAAAAATGTTGACCCATTGGCTGTTTTTTCTGATGCAGGCAATCAAATGGTTTTTTTCCCCTTCACAAGTGCAGATCTCTTTTTTAAGAACAGAGAGTCGGGATTTTATGCGGTCATACTCTTCTGCCGGATATTGAAGGATTTTCTTATCATTGATAATTGAAGCAAGTTGAGAAAGGACTTTATTGATTGCCGGTTTGGTTCCGCTGGGTTTAAAGAGTTCCCCTTCTTTTTTTTCAAGAGAGGCCTTAAAAGAGGATAAGGTGTTGGGGTCGATTCCAGCACTGGCACTGAAGAGCACCTCCCTGACCTCATCCGTATTCAGGCTTTCAATGCTCTGTAATTCCGAAAGGCTGAACGCGTAAATATTTTTGAAAATGGATCTGTTAGTCATACCAGTAAGGCGGTTTAACAGGTCAGTTCCTCCGGTTGTATGTTCAGGGGTGCGGACCTCTACCTTACCGCCCTTTGTGCCTTGAAATCGTTCTACCGTGTAACTCTTCCCATCATTGGAAAGAAGCACAATGTTTCCGCCATGTCTGCCGCCTGCAAGGGGAGGATAGGGATTTTCCGTGCTTCTGCCATCAGGAAAGCCGAACAGTATTGCCCTGATAAATCCCAGGAGAGTACTCTTGCCTGCCTCATTATTGCCCTGGAATATGGTTAGGGAGGGATGCAGTTCATCTATTGTGACATCACTAAAGACACCAAATCCATCTATATATATCTGCTTCAGCTTCATCAGTCATCTCCAGTGTAAATCCCTTGAACACAGCTTTTTTCCGCATCTTTAAGGAGTTTTTCAAGGCTGGTACTCTCCGGGGGAGTAAGAAACCTGCGGGCCCTGGAGTTCTCAAAAAGAAGGGAGAGTTCCTGTTTCAGGATGTTTTCAAATTTCTCATCTTCCAGGAGCTCTTTGGAATAGCACAGGAGTTGTCCGAGAAAATCCTGTTTTTCCATGGCCGCAGCAATATTGAACTCAGGGCTGACGCTGACCTTGATTTTTTCCACCCACACAAAGGGGGAAAGGGCCATCCCTGCTTCCCGTGTCAATTCAAGAAGGTCTTCTATTATGTTAGGGCCTTTTAGTCGTTTGGCAAGGGGGCCGTTTCCAATGATTGAGATCCTGGTAATGGAGGGTCTGCCTGACTGGGTTTCGGAGATCTCTTTGCATCTGCTTTCGAGGCAGTTGATGAGGTCCTGCTCCGCTTGCATATCATTAATGCTGACCTCACTTGAAATCCAGCGGACCATGTCCACAGGGTAAAATTCCATGTCAATCTCTTTATCCTCATTGACCCTTACAAGAAAACATCCCTTTTCGCCTGTCTCATTGATGCCTCTACCCTGTGTGTTGCCAGGATAGACTATCCTCGGCACATGGTCCGAAAGGATGATTTTTCTGTGTACATGGCCCAGGGCCCAATAATCCATGCCGGATTTTAAGAGATCTGCCATTGTGCATGGGGCATATTCCTTAAAACCTTTTATTGATCCCGCGTTTGCGTGAAGAAGTCCAATATGGAATGTCTGGGATGTTTTTTTAAAGCGACGCGCCAGATTGCGGGTCTCATTCTTTTTGGGATAGCTGATTCCCTGGATGCAGGCAAGGAGTTCGTTGTCCCTTTCTACGGGAATTGTTTCCAGGGAATCTCTGAACTGATGAACTGATTCAGGCCATTTGAGGTTTGAAGACCATCCATTAAGAGGGTCATGGTTGCCATGTACTACAAAGGATCGAATTCCAGCATTGTCAAGAATCTTAAGACCTTCCTGGAATTTCAATTGAGCTCTGAGGCTCCTGTCTGCACCGTCATACACATCCCCTGATATGAGCAGGAAGTCCACCTTTTTATCTAGACAGAGCTGGATAACATTGTCAAATGCCTTAAAAGTGGCAGAGCGCATGACAGAGGCGAGCTCAGGGTTGTTATGACCCATGGAGGCAAAGGGGCTGTCCAGGTGAAGGTCAGCGGCATGTATGAAAGAAAAAGGGGGCATGGTTTCAAATTGTCTATGAATAATTGAATATTCGTTGTTCAGTCACCAGCGCTAATATGAAATTCGATGCAGTCACAGATTATGATTTAGCACGACCTCTTAAGCAAAGCGGCGTCGAGGTCAAGCCATAACCGGCTAAGTGGATAAAATTTAACAACACTGCTTTAATTGCTTTGGCCTTCAGTATTTAGAACTCAAACTTTCGTTATTTTATCCTGCTCCTTCCACCTCAACCTCAAATCCCAGGTCAGCGATCATCTGGATGGCCTCATCGGCTGGCTGGCCAGAGGTGGTTAAATATCCTGTGACAAAGATGGAATTAACAGCATATAGAACCATGGGTTGAAGAGTGCGGATGTGTTGTTCCCTCCCTCCTGCAACCCTGAGCTCCCTGTCTGGGATGAGAAAACGGGCAAGGCAGACCACTTTCAGACAGCGCCGTGGAGTAAGATTCTGGGCCAGGCCGCCCAAGGGAGTTCCTTTGATCGGAATCAAAAAATTTAACGGGATGGAATCGGGATTAATCTCTCTTAATGCGAGCAGCAGGTCAATGATATCTTCATCTGACTCTCCCTGTCCGATAATTCCGCCTGAGCATATCTCCAGTCCTGTTGCCCTGCACAGGGATATTGTGTTGATTCGGTCCTGATACGTATGGGTAGTACAGATATGAGAGTGATATTTTTCACTGGTATTCAGGTTGTGATTCACACGATTAAGGCCTGCGGCCTTCAGCTTTTTCGCCTGATCACCATCAATCAGGCCTATGGAGCAGCAGGTGGAAATTCCTGTCTCATTCTTGATCTCCGCAATAACAGCACATAAGGAATCAATTTCGGTGTCAGTGGGTTTTCTGCCACTCAAGGCCATACAGAATCTTTTAGCATCAAGATCCTTTGCCCTGAGTGCTTCGCTGACAAGCTTTTCCTCCGAAATAAGGGGATATTTATCTATCTTTGCTTTAGATATTCTAGATTGGGAGCAGTAGTGACAGTCCTCTTGACAGAGCCCGCTTTTGGCATTTGTGAGCACCTGAATCTGGACCGTGTTTCCAAAATATTTGTGCCTCACCCTGTAGGCCGCGTCAAGCAAGGTGAGAATATCTCTGTCAGGAGCGCAAAGTACCTGCATGCATTCTTCACGGGAGAGAAGTCCCCCTTGTAGGGATATATCCGCAAATCGCATGTACTTCATTATATTAATCCTTTCTCTGGCCTTGGTTTAAATTAGGCGTTTTTTCATTTTCTATGGAGACTGTATGGAAAGCCGCTTGCTGCCACACAGGATGATAAGTCCTGAGTCTCTATCTGTGCAGGCAAGGGTCATATTAAGTCTTTTACCTATTTCAACCGCAAAAGATGTGGGCCGTGATACACTCAAAAGGATGGGCACTCCGGCACGTGCGGCCTTTTGTACTAGTTCATAACTGATGCGTGAAGAAAGGACAGCTATCCGGGCGTCTTTGAGTGTGTTGCCTATAAAAGCCTTTCCAATCGCCTTGTCCAGGGCATTATGGCGGCCAACATCTTCCGCAACAGAGATCAAATTAAGCTCAATGTCGCAGAGTAAGGCAGCGTGAGAGCCGCGTGTTGTTTTATAAAATTGTTGATGGTCGTTAAGCAGATTAAAGCAGTCCAGGGCCTGTTCGGCAGTAATCGCGCTATTGTCTGTTATAGGGGGCAGATCCTGTACTATCTCCTTTATCAATTCCCTGCCGCATAGACCGCAACTGGTCTGGCTGATAAAACCTCGCCTATTGAGCAGATCAGATGCTTCAGCCAACCGTTTTTCCGTGAGCCGGATTTCTATGACATTCGGGTCCATTTCAGCACAGTGGCCTAATGTGGCAAAATCATCAATGCTCTCAACAATACCCTCAGTAAGGCAAAAGCCTGCTGCATGTGCCCTCTCTTCGCCGGGAGTGCGCATAACAACCGTATATGGGTTGCCTTCCATTCGGATCATAAGCGGTTCTTCCTTGATAAGCTCCTGTTCGAATGCTATGTTCCCGCCATTGCTGTAAAGAATGGCTTCGCAGGGATATGTTTTATTAATATTGTCGGTCATCCTGGAATTCTAAGAAGGTGAATGAATGGGTTGGATAATATCTCCGCATCTTATAGTGCCTCCATTCAGCACTTTGGCAAAAATGCCCTCTTTGGGCATAATACAGTCCCCGGCCTGGTAATAGATGGCACATTTGTTGTGGCACACCTTGCCGATCTGGGTAATCTCAACGACCACGGAGTCTCCAATCTTTACCTTTGTCCCCACTGGTATTTTGGGCCAGTCAATACCAGAGGTGGCAATGTTTTCCGCAAAGTCACCAAAAGTGACATTAAGGCCGCTTTCACGGGCTTTTTCTATAGATTCGGAGGCCAGAAAGCTTAACTGTCTGTGCCATGGCCCGGCATGAGCATCTCCTTCAAGGCCGTGATCTTCAATAACTGCTGCCTCATTAACGCAATTCTTTCGTGTCCCCTTTTTCCTGCTTATTGCAATAGACTCAATCTTCATCTGAATATCCTTATATATGCACTTATGTGAAGGGCTTTAAACTAATGGTAATTGGGAGGATTGTCAAGGTTATGACTGATTGAAGAATCTCCTGAATTCAACTCATAAGTACGATTTATATATAATTAAGCAATGAGTTAACTATGGTGATATAAGTATTTCTTTAACCGCCGCGAAAAAGGAGTGCTTATGAGCCACGGCAAAAAGCCAACAAGTTTGTAAAAATAACCCCTGAAGTTATTTATTTAAGATAAAAATTATTTGGTAAAAAAATTTTATTCTAGAGCGAATTTCAGGCTTTTTAGCTGCAAACCATAATATTTGACTAAGCCATGAGGTTATATATCAGAACGTTCGAAAAGATCAGGCCCAAGGAGGAGCCTTATGCTCACACATAATCCAATTATTTCTGCTTTACCATTTAATCCTTCTGTCACTATAGAAGATCTTGTGTATATAAAGGTCATTGACTAGCATCTATATTTTATCTGAATCTTGCATAAACAATATTAAAGTGTATCATAAAAAGAAATATATTTACGTGGTTACACAGTATTTTAATTGGATATAGCAGGTACCTTAGTTGGTTATTGCAAAAACAAGATCAAACTTTTCAAAATTGTTTGCTCTTCGGGAGCATTGATTTTACCAAATCTGTTGTGTTATCAAACGTTTTCATTAGACAAGCAAAGCTTCACGCTTGATACCTTGTATTTTTTTTGCACGAGCTTCGCTGTGCGCAGGCCCACTACTTCGTAGCGGGTTCCCGGATTTGTTAATCTCGATGCTTGCACAATTCAGGTTTAAAAAAAATTATGGCCATTGCGCCCGGTCAGACAAGAAAACGGGAAGTGAGGAATCCGTGGACATTATACGTAGGGATGGGTTTGATTTCGGCTTTGATCCCAGTGCATGTAAAGACTGCCCTGGATTTTGTTGCTATGGCGATTCAGGCAATATTTGGGTAGATCAACAGGAAATTCTTCAAATTTGTTCTTTATTGCAGATAAATCCAGTCGATTTTATCCGTATATATCTCAACCGTATTGGCAACCGATTTTCAATAAAGGAAGTTATTACTGTAAGCGGGTTTGAATGCATATTTTTTAAAGGTCCCCGAAAAAAGTGTTCAATCTATACCGTCAGGCCATTTCAGTGCCGCCAATATCCCTTCTGGGGACACTTCAAGAAACACAAAGAGCAGGTAATCAGGGAATGCCCGGGTATCATTGTAAAAAAAGACAAAGTGTGATGTTTCCTGAAAAACAGCTCCTCTGCTTGTGTTTCACTCTAGAATAAGCAAGACACACTATGCTTCTTTTTAAAGCGTTAAATTGTTTTACCAGAGGAACTCGCAAGCTGGAAGCAAGCAATGTTTGAGTTTAATCTATATGTAATCGTATTCGAAAGTTTGTTTCATCTAAAAGTTTCAAACAAGACAATCACCATTTTTCCATTGATTTTATATTGTATTTGAGTATAAATATGTTAACTGCTCTAAAGTGGTCAGGGAAATTGGTGGTTAAATACCTTCAGGATATTATATGCAGATAATAACTTAGGAACAAAGAATACTAACAACAATAAAAAGGAGAAATGCATGGCAACAGGGACAGTAAAATGGTTTAATGAAAAAAAAGGTTTTGGTTTTATTGAAAGGGAAGAGGGTGGAGATATTTTTGTTCATCATACAGCTATCAACATGTCTGGATTTAAGACACTTTATGAAGGTGAGAGTGTTACGTTTGAAGTAGAAGATGGACCCAAAGGGCCTGCAGCAGCAAACGTGGAAAAGGCGTAATTGCTTTCAAAGGGTGTGATTGATTTGACACCTTATTGAATGAAAAGGGGGCAAAGGTCCCCTTTGAGATAAATATTTTATTTATTATCTAAGCATTATCTAAAACGGTGGTAAATGGCAAAATTTAAATGGCAATGGTAAAAGCTCCAGAAAGATACAGAATAAAAAAAAGAATAAAAAAAGACGACGCAAATTAGAAAAAAAATAGAGGACAAAGAGGGGCAAGACCTGTATCAGGATGTGAAAGAGACACTATAAATTTAATAAAGAGGATAAGGCCGAGAGACCAGGAATGAGGATTGAAGGAGATATGCCGCCCCCCCCATTAGCCTTGTTCATACCTTTTAATTATAACTCTTACTTTTTCCTTGTTTTTATCTATTACATCTGTGGGAACATTCCATGCCTCGGAGCGGCTCGCAAGGCTCTCAATTACCTCATATAAATCCTCAACTGTTGGATCATAAAAATTTTTATTACAGAGCTGAAAGCATGTGGACACGGTATTGTTAGCCATTTCATAAATTTCCGCATCTGTCCCGTTCTCTGTAAGCTTGATCATCTCTGTGTGATGGGCGTGTCTGAGGCAGTCGATAATCAGATCTCTAAGACCAATAACGCTATCAGGGATTTCCATACAATTTTCATCCCATTTTTTAAACATTTTATTCTCCCTTCTTCCCCAAAAAATTAACCTTGAATTAAAATTCATCCCTTAAGATTTGTTTTGTGGTATATCGTCTAAATTATGCACCAGCCATCTGGTGCGGTTTGTCAAGGCAAGGGGCGGATTAAAGTTTATTCGCTTGAGAGCAGAGCTGTTCGTATGGTGGCTCCTGTAAGCGGATCCCGGGTGCATGATTCTGAACATGCCATTTTATTAATATGCCTTAAGCATTCTTTCGGTAAATGCCGCTTAATCCTTAAGTTTTTTTTCGATCTTTATCATTTTACTAGATCCCTAGTCGAAAATTAAGCTTTAGCATGATATCCTTATATTCGATAATTCTTTTGAAGATAATCCTCATACTATGGATTGAGTACAAGATGCAGACATCAATCATTGGTTGCTGCAGTGATACAGGGCTTTTCAGACTAATCCAATAGATAAAAAGTTCAAGCCTGCCTTGAAATTTCCCCTTGACATGAAAAATAATAAGAGTGTAATTAATCGAGCCTACGTAATGATATAGGTGTTAATTGGCACCATAATGTGATAAGCCTCAAAGCTTGTATTGTGTGCCTTTTTTCAAGTTACTTGTCCAATCTATTCAGTGCCGTTATCATTATTTTTTGTTTTAACTCAAATCATCAAGGCCAGAAAATATACAATGCGCTTATTGTTTGGCATTTGAAAGGGTAAAGATATTTCAACTGTTAAATAGCAAGAAATAAGATCATAATCAATTGAGTCAAGAGGAGGAAAAATGGGAAAACTTTTATGGGAACCTAGTGAAGAAAGAATTAAAAATTCGAATATGTATCGATTTATGGGGATTGTTAACGAGAAATACGGGAAAAATTTTTCAAAATATGATGAGCTGTACGAGTGGTCAGTTAATAGCATTTCTGATTTTTGGGCCACCATGTGGGATTTTGCAGAGATCAAGGCATCACAGCCCTATGAAAAGGTTATTGAAGATGAAAAGCAGATGCCGGGTGCAAAATGGTTTCCCGGTGCACGTCTCAACTTCGCAGAGAATCTCCTTCGATATCGTGATGACAAGATTGCTCTCATCTTTAAGGGTGAAGATCACGAGACTGTCAAGATCACATATACCGAACTCTATGATCAGGTTGCCCGTTGTGCCAAGTCTTTAAAAGAAGTTGGTGTCAAGGTGGGTGATCGTGTCGCAGGGTTTGTACCTAATATGCCTGAAGCAACCGTTGCTATGCTGGCAGCTACCAGCCTGGGCGCCACATGGTCATCATGCTCTCCTGATTTTGGTCTCAAGGGAGTGATGGACAGGTTTGGTCAGACAAAACCTAAAATACTTTTTACTGCAAATGGCTACTGGTTTAAAGGCAAAGGTATTGATTCTCTTGCAAGGATTAATGAAATTCTGGGGAATCTTTCATGCATTGAAAAGGTTGTAGTAATTCCTTACACGGAGACAGATCCGGATATCAGCAGCGTTGAAAATGCGGTGAATTATCATGATTTCATCTCCGGTCAAACAGATCTGGAAATAGAATTCGAGCAGCTTCCCTTTAATCATCCGCTTTATATAATGTATACATCAGGCACTACAGGGCTCCCCAAGTGCATGGTGCAAAGTATTGGAGGAATTCTCATAAATCAGATGAAGGAGCACCTGCTCCATACCGACCTGAAGCGAGATGATACGATCTTTTATTTTACCACATGTGGATGGATGATGTGGAACTGGCTGCAATGCGGGCTTTCAGCAGGCGCAGCACTGATGCTGTTTGATGGAAATCCCTTCCATCCTGATCCCGGAGCACTCTGGAAGATGACTGAAGATGAAGGTGTGACCATTTTTGGTACAAGCGCAGGCTATATCACGGCACTTATCAATGCCGGGGTTAAACCAGGGGTAGAATATGATCTCTCCAAGGTCAAGGCTATCCTATCAACAGGATCACCCCTGTCAGAAGAGGGGTTTGAATATGTATACAGAGAGATAAAAGAGGATATCCAGCTATCCTCCATATCTGGCGGATCTGATATTAATGGTTGTTTTGCCCTTGGTAACCCTATGCTTCCCGTGTATTCCGGGGAACTTCAGTGCAGAGGGCTTGGCATGAAGATAGCATCTTATGATGAAAACGGAAAGCCTGCTTTAAACAATCAGGGTGAACTGGTTTGTGCCGCACCCTCTCCCCCCATGCCAATCTATTTCTGGAATGATCCTGAAAATGTGAGGTATCTGGATGCTTATTTCAGGGATTATCCTGGTATATGGAAACATGGAGATTTTGTTGAGATAAATGACCATGGTGGATTAGTTATTTATGGGAGGTCTGATGCCACCTTAAATCCCGGAGGCGTCCGGATTGGGACTGCAGAGATCTATCGTCAGGTAGAGATGCTGGAAGAGGTTGAGGACAGCTTGGTTGTGGGACAGAACTGGGATAATGACGTCAGGGTCATCCTGTTCGTGAAGATGGCTGAAGGAATGGAGCTTTCCGAAGATCTGGTCAATGTGATCAAGGCTACTATCCGTTCAAATGCCTCACCAAGACATGTGCCAGCAAAGATCATCGCTGTACCTGCTATCCCATATACCCTAAATATGAAGAAGGTTGAGCTTGCAGTTAAAAAGGTGATTGAGGGCAAGGAGGTGCTTAACAAGGATGCACTGCTTAATCCTGATGTTCTTGATTTTTATACTGACATACCTGAACTCAAGGAGTAAGCATAGTCCCTGGAAAGATAAAAGTATCACAATCTTGAGGGGACTTTATTTTTTCACAATCGGGGGGAGAAACAGGATTTAAGGTCTGGGATGAAAAAAGTCTGAGGATTGAAATTGGAATATGGAAGAGACTGCCTATTGCCTGGTTTTGTCAGAAATGTTTTATTACCAAAACACAACAGAACTAGGTGACGGCAGAATTTAAGTTTGGCTCAGCATATCTTTTGCATGTGCCATCGCCTGTTTAGAGATTACTTTACCTCCAAGGAGTCTCGCAATCTCCTGAATCCTTTCGTGGGAAGTAAGCGCTAAGATATCGGTCTGTGTCCTGTTTTCCTTCACCCTCTTTTTTACCAAAAAGTGATATTTGCCTTTACTCGCGATCTGAGGCAGGTGAGTGATACACAGGATCTGGTGGTATTGGGCAAGAGTTTGGAGCTTCTCTCCCACGACCTCGGCAGTGGCTCCGCTGATGCCTGCATCAACTTCATCAAATACAACCGTCTCCACAGATTGTTTTCTTGCCAGGATACTTTTGAGGGCAAGCATGATTCTGGAAAGCTCTCCCCCTGAGGCTATCCTGGAAAGAGCTCTCAACTCCTCTCCCACATTTGGAGAGATCATGAATTCTATTTTGTCAATTCCGTCAGCTGTTATTTTTTTTAAAAGTTCTTCCTGTTCATTACTGCCTAATGTCTTCTGCTCATCAAACCTGACTTCAAACCGAGTCCCCTCCATATCAAGGAGTGCAAGCTCTTTTTCAACTGAGCTATTCAGTATTTCAGCTGAGATTCTCCTTTTTTTTGACAGCTCAATTGCTCTTTTTAGGATTTTATCCTCTGTGCCTTTTAACTCCAGTTCTATCTTCTCTAATTCTTTTTCCTTCTGGTCCAGATTATCCATCATGCCAGAGAGCCTTTTCTGGAATTTCTGGATATCCTCAAGTGATGGCCCATATTTTCTCTTAAAGTTATTCAGGAACTGAAGCCTTTCTTCCACATCCTCCAGGCGAACAGGGTCTGCTTCTATGCAATCTTGAAGATCTCGAAGCTCCAATCCGACAGCCTCAATCTCTGATGCTGCCGATTCAAGACTTTTTATGATTGGTTCCAGTCTTTTCTCCATGCTGATTCCGTGGTTCAAATCCCGAATACACATCGAAATATCGGATAGGGCAGAGGCCTCATTTTCATACAAGGCCTGATAGGTTTTGCTTATTATCTCTCTGATCTGCACGGCATATTTTAGCCTTTTTTTCTCTTCATCAAGGAGCTTGTCCTCCTGCTCCAGTATTTGGGCAGCATCTATCTCTTGTATCTGGAATTTTGCCAGTTCCTGTTTCTCCCGGCCTTCTTTTATAATCCGACTCAGCTGTGAGCAACTGCCTTTCAGCGACTCGTATTGGTCAAAGACCTTTGCCAGATCCATGCGCTCGTCAACAAGCACTCCAAAATCGTCCAGCAGAAAAAGGTGATTTTCCGGCCCCAGCAGTAGCTGATTTGAATGCTGCCCCGAAATGCTGATCAGTGTGCTTCCTAGTCTGGAAAGCATCTGGAGCGTGGCTATACAGCCGTTTATCAATATTTTATTGCGGCCTTCACGGGATAGGGTCCTTTTGATCAGGAGCTCTCCGTTATCTAAGGGGATCTCCATACCAGAGAGGAGTTCTGAAAGAGCGGGATTATCCGGTGGATTAAAAAATGCCTCGACCCTTGCCTCATCCGCTCCGGTGCGGATAAGATCGCCAGATGCGCGGCCGCCCAGGATAAGATTGACAGCATTGATTATGATAGATTTTCCCGCACCGGTCTCACCGGAAAGGATATTCAATCCTGGCTGGAAATTGATCTCCAGATGGTTGATAATTGCAAAATTTGAAATAACTAACTGAGCAAGCATCTATGATATCCATGTTCCTGGGACGGATTTTCATCCCTTAGCTGTGATCTTTCCTATTTGTATTTTACGATCTGGCCAACTTTAAACTGGCTGCCGGTCAATGGAATGGAAATTGAGCTATCCGCCATATTTTTTTCCGTGATGATCTCTCCAATTTTAGGACCGCGGAAAAAATATTCTTTCCCATCCGCAGAAGTGATAGATTCCCCCATGCCATATACCTCAAATATGCCGCCAGGGATCAAGCCTATGTCCTGACCGCCGTTAATCTCTATCATGTTGTCATTAACACCGACGATCCTCCCTGTCCAGGGTTTATCCCTTGAAACATCAAGGACTTCAACCGCCTGGTCTTCAAGAATATATGAAGCAAATTTGAAAAAAAGTCTGTCATCAGGTTTCCATTTGAGCTCCTGATTTTTTTCAACACTCCCTGGTATACGGAACATCTCTGATTCTTGATTGCACATAAGGATTGTACCACTGACAATATCAAGGACACTTATCGACATGGATATTTCAACATCCATTTTGTATCTTCGAAAAGGCCATATTCCGCGTTTTTTGACTATAACATCAAAGGGATTTAAGACCACAGATATCAGCATATCCATACCCATTTCTTCTGCTCTTTCCGCCATATCCGGATCCAGAATCATTCCATATAGGGGAGAGCTCAATTCCTTAGTGGAAGGGGCATTCCCAGTCTCTTTGCTGATTATCAGGTGTCCTTCTTTTCCCAAATGATATACTGCAGTCGCTGTAATCCATACCTTTATTGTATTCCCCACGCCTTCCTGATCAATAAGGGGGGCAATTATTACCCTCTTTTTTAACTCCAGATTTTCGGGATTGGTCTTTCCTGAATCAAATTGGTCAGAATCTTTTTGGTTGCCTGTGCCTAAATTGCCACAGCCAAGCGAGTTAAAGGTGAAAAATAACAGAATGGTAAAAAATAGATTGAAAACATGCCTTTTTCTAAATTTCATATTGATAAGCCTCTTTGCAAGGAAATAACATATTATTGCAATAAGTTAATTAAAACAATCTGATAAAATTAAAAAACAACTTTAAACGAATCCAACTCCCCTTTCCAGTCCACCCAAATTTCATCAACCTGATCTACTTTTGCATATGGAGGGCCCTTATGGCACCAGTCAATGAGCTTTTTTATACTGTCCTTCGGACCTTCGATCAGGGCTTCCACAGAACCGTCAACCCGGTTCTTCACCCATCCGGAAACTCCCAGTTCAACTGCCTGCTTGCGGGTAGATTCTCTGAACCACACACCCTGGACCCTGCCATGAATAACAAGTTTTACGCTCACATTTTCCATAGTTTCACCTATTAATTATACCCCCATTAAATTCAGGAAGGCATCTTCACTGAGCACCAAAATCCCAAATTCTTGAGCCTTGCGCAGTTTGGACCCTGCAGACTCTCCTGCCACCAGATAATCAGTGCTTCTGCTGATAGATGAGGTCAGACTCCCCCCATTTTGGAGGATAATTTTTTGGGCCTCAGATCGTTTCATTGAACTGAGTGTGCCTGTAATGGCAAAACTCTTTCCCGAGATCGGACTGCTGGTGTCAGCAGGCCTAACCTCCTCAAATCTGATCCCCGCCTTAATCAGAAGACTGATATTTGACTGACTTGAATCATCTTGAAAATAGGAGATAAGGCTTTCCGCTATTTGAGGGCCTATCGCATTAATGGAAACAAGTCCTTCTCGATCTGCCTGCCTAAGCCGGTCCAGATCCTTGAAATGCCCTGCAAGGAGATCCGCAACATGCTCACCCACATGCCTGATCCCAAGGCTATAGATAAATTTGGACAAGGTGGTTGTCTTGCTTGCCTCAATTGCCTTTAGGAGATTTTCTGCGGATTTTTGCTCTATCTTATCAAGCCGCAGAAGATGGTCAAGGGTAAGAGAGTAAAGGTCTGCACTATTTTTTACAAGTCCTTTTTCCAGGAGCTGGCTCGAAATTTTGTCCCCCATGCCCTCAATATTCATACCACCTTTTGAGACAAAGTGTTTGAGGGACTGCCTGGCCTGAGCAGGACATTCCGGGTCAGGGCATCGTATTATCACTTCACCCGCCCTTTTTTCCACGGCTGTTCCGCATGCAGGGCATTCAGACGGCATAGCAAACCTTTTTTCCATACCTGTCCTTTTTGTTGCAATGGCCTTTACAACCTCTGGAATAACATCTCCCGCCCTCTGCACAATGACGGTATCCCCTTCATGGATATCTTTTTTTTCAATCTCTTCCTGGTTGTGAAGCGTGGCTCGGCTCACGGTGACACCGCTGATTTCCACAGGTTCAAGATGGGCAACCGGTGTGAGCGCCCCTGTTCGTCCGACCTGCACTTCTATCTTTATAATTTTTGAGGTCTCCTGTGTGGGTTTGAATTTGTATGCAACGGCCCACCTGGGGCTTCTGGATTTCTGGCCTAGCTTTTCCTGATGTGCAAGCAGGTTTACCTTGATCACTGCCCCGTCAATCTCATAAGGCAAATCCATTCTGTTTTCTTCAATATAACCGCAGTATTCGATAATTTCATCAATGTTAAGGATCTTTCTGATATGTGGACGATTGACTCTGATACCTAGAGACTGAATGGCAGACATCAGTTTTTTGTAGGTCTCCGGAGTCTGCCCGCTTATATCTCCCGTACCGTAACAGAAAAAATTCAGGGGGCGTCTTGCGGTGACCTTTGGGTCCAGCTGTCTCAGAGATCCGGATGCAGCATTTCTGGGATTGGCAAATAGGGGAAGTCCTCTGGTGAGCCTGTCTTCATTCAAAAGTTTGAAGGATTCCCGTTCCATGTAGACCTCCCCCCTGATCTCAAGAAGGTCAGGCACGGGATATTGATTTTCCAGGGGAAAGAGCTTAAGAGGAATGGTCAATATGGTTTTGATATTGGCCGTAATGTTTTCACCTACTTCGCTGTCTCCCCGTGTTGATGCAATCTTTAATTCTCCCCTTTCATAGACTATTTCCACTGCAACGCCGTCAATCTTTGGTTCCACAACATAGTTGCATTGATACTCCTTGCCAAGGAGCTTTTTGACCCTGTTGTCAAAATTTTTGATATCTTCCGAGGTAAAGGCGTTCTCCAAACTGAGCATGGGGCGGCGGTGTCTGACCTGTGTAAAGTTGTTTTGGGGCCGGGCCCCGACTCTCTGGCTTGGGGAATTAGGTGTAATCAGATGAGGGTACTTCCCCTCAATAGATAAGAGGCGCTGAAAAATTTTGTCATATTCCGCATCTGATATCTCAGGATCATCCAGGACATGATATCGATGATTATGGTATCGAATGATCTCTCTTAATTCCTCCAGTTCTTTTATGATCTCTTTCATGTCTCCCTGCTGTTAAAATATATGGTATGTAAGAGTTTATGAAAAATGATATAATTCAAGATAAACGCTGGTCAGTGCCTGGTTCAGATCGCACACCTTAATTTGCATCAGGAAACTTTATAATGTACCTATCAATCCTGTAATAATTGTCAGGTCAGGAATATGTCAAGATTATAATTTGCTGTTGTCAATTGCACTATCTATTTTGTCAAAATAGAAAACTTATATTAATCAGGGATGTAATGGCAACCCTTAAATCAATGCGAGCCGGAGGATATAGGATTATTATCTGATCAGCATTGAACTAAGAGCAGTGATCATCAGCAAGGGGGGGTAGCCGGAAGTCTTTTAAGATGAAAATATTTTAAGATTCAATCCTTTAGTGCAATCAATAATAATGTAGATATTTGATGAAAACTTTAGAGGATTATGGTAAATTACTGCCTGATAATTAGCGGGGATAAACGAATCATTCAAGGTGTATTTTGGCTTGACATTTATGGTAATAAAAATCTATATTATCCGATTACGATTTTTAATAGAGTCCACTAATCTATGTTCGAAAGCTTATCAGATAAATTAAATCAGACTTTCAAGCAATTGAAAGGGCATGGAAGATTAAGTGAAAAAAACATTCAAGATGCCCTGAAACAGGTTCGTCTGGCACTGCTTGAGGCTGACGTAAACTATAAGGTTGTTAAGGGTTTTATTAATAAGATCCGTGAGCGTACTGTCGGCCAGGAGGTCCTTACCAGTCTGACGCCAGGTCAGCAGGTAATCAAAATCGTTAGTGAAGAGCTTACAGCTCTGATGGGAGAGACTCGGCAGGAGCTGGAGCTCACAGGAAGAACTCCTTTCGGTATCATGTTGGTGGGGCTTCAGGGTTCTGGAAAAACTACCACAGCTGGAAAGCTGGCCTTGCACCTCAGGAAAATAGGAAGACATCCATACCTGGTACCTGCAGATATTTATAGGCCAGCAGCCATTGACCAGCTGAGCAAGCTGGGTGCGCAACTTAATTTACCTGTTTATGCGACAGATCCGAGTATGAAGCCCGAGGAAATATGCTGTGACGCCATGTCAAAGGCTGGTATGGCTGGAGCCGATGTCCTCATCATGGACACTGCGGGGCGTCTTCACATTGATGAGGATCTTATGTCCGAGCTGGTCAGGATAAAAGAACAGGTTAATCCTACTGAAATCCTGTTTGTGGCTGATGCAATGACTGGACAGGATGCTGTTACTGTGGCGAAACAGTTCAATCAGCTCCTTGATGTCACGGGCGTTATTCTTACCAAGATGGAAGGTGATGCCAGGGGTGGCGCAGCCCTTTCCATTAAGGCGGTCACGGACAAGCCGATCAAATTTATCGGTGTAGGGGAAAAGATGGATGCTCTTGAACCCTTTCATCCGGACAGGATGGCATCCCAAATTCTTGGAATGGGGGACATGCTTTCCCTGATAGAAAAGGCGCAACAGGAGTTTGATGAAAAAGAGGCCATCAACCTCGCAAAAAAACTCAAAAAACGGAAATTTGACCTTGAGGATTTCCGGAAACAGCTTCAGCAGGTCAAAAAGCTTGGCTCTATTGAGCAGATCATTGGGATGCTTCCAGGAATGGGTCAACTGAAGCAGCTGAAAAAATTAAAGCCAGACGAAAAAGAACTGGTAATGGTTGAAGCCATTATAAACTCCATGACAAAGGAGGAAAGGGCTAATCATAAGATAATAAATGGAAGCAGGAGAAAGAGGATCGCAAAAGGAAGCGGAACAAAAATCCAGGACGTGAATCGTTTATTGAAAAATTTTACACAGACAAAAAAGATGATGCAGGGTTTTATGAATGATGGACATATAGGTATGCCCTCAATGTTTAATTAATTCTCTTCATTTCTATTTTAACAACAGATTACTGTCTATCTTGCTTGGTGGATTGACATATATCATAGATATAAACCTAATTATTAGGAGGGGAAGTTAAAGATAAATGGCCGTAAGAATCAGACTAACGAGAAAAGGGACCAAAAAGAAGCCTTTCTACCGTTTGGTAGCGGCTGATGCCGAGTCTCCTCGTGATGGAAAATTTCTGGAGATACTCGGAACATATGATCCGATGAAGAATCCTGCAGAGATAAAAATTCACAAGGACAGGGTTGACCACTGGATTGCCAAAGGCGCTGTTGCCACTGAATCAGCAAAGGCAATTTTGGACAAGGGATAATTGTTGCTTAAGAGTTCTGCCACGATGGTTAAACTGATGCTGTATTGAATTCAAGAACGGAGGATTTCTGTGATGAAGGAATTGATTGCTTACATTGCTAAAGCGTTGGTGGACAAACCAGATGAAGTAAGTGTGACAGAAATTGAAGGGGAGCAGACCTCAGTAATCGAATTGAAGGTGGCTAAAGATGACCTGGGCAAGGTAATTGGCAAGCAAGGGAGAACTGCCCGTGCCATGAGGACCATACTCAGCGCATCCTCCACAAAACTGAACAAGAGATCTGTCTTGGAGATTATTGAGTAACTTTGAACCGAGTTTCTCCTGAAGAACTGCTCCTGCTAGGGAAGGTTGCACGTCCTCACGGACTGGACGGGCGTCTGAGGATTTACTCCTATGCCCAGTCACTGAAATCCTTCCTTGACGCTGGAACTGTTTTCATTAGACCTCTTCATGGGGAGATGGCTGGTTTTAAAATCTTATCTGTCAGCCCTCATAAAAAAGTCTTTATTATGAAACTTGATGGTTTGGATTCAATAGCGGCTGCTGAGAAATACCGCGGTGCAGATATCTTTATCCGGAAGGATACCCTTAAACGGGATGATGATGAATTTTTTTGGTTTGAGCTGATTGGCCTTGATGTATATCTTGATACAGGCAGGTATATCGGCACGCTGAAAAACATCCTGCCTACTTTGAGCAATGATATCTATGTGGTTGGGGAGGGAAAGTCAGAGATCCTTATTCCCGCAATACAAGATATTGTTAAAGAGATAGACATAGAAAACAGGAAAATGATTGTTTACGAATCGGAGGGGTTGTTTGATTAGATATGCGATTTGATATTCTCACCCTTTTCCCTGAACTGTTTCCCCCTTTTTATAATGAGAGTATTCTGGGAAGAGCTGTTAAAAAAGGGCTCGTGGATATCAGGTTAACAAACATTCGCTCTTTTGCCCATGGTCGTCACAATGTAACCGATGATCGCCCATATGGCGGTGGAGACGGCATGGTCATGAAACCAGGGCCAATATTCAGGGCTCTGAACTCAATTGAAAGATTAAACGAAAAAACGCCTGTTATTCTTCTTACTCCTCAAGGCCGGACATTTGATCAGTCCATTGCCTGGGAGTTGTCAGAACGGGAGCAACTGATACTTGTCTGCGGCCGTTATGAAGGTGTAGACGAAAGGATCAGGACAGGCTGCATAGACATGGAGCTCTCCATTGGAGACTACGTGCTGAGTGGCGGTGAGCTTGGGGCAATGGTTTTGCTGGATGCTATAAGCCGCCTTGTTCCGGGCGTGCTCGGAGGAGAGAGATCCAACAAGGAAGACTCCTTTGAAGGTGGTTTACTTGAATATCCTCATTACACGAGGCCAAACATCTTTGATGGGGAAGGAGTCCCGGAGGTTCTTCTTTCCGGCGATCATGAAAAAATCAGGAAATGGCGCAGGGTTGAATCACTGAAAAGGACCCTGGAAAGAAGACCAGACCTCCTGAAAAAGGTCCGGCTTACGGACGAAGACAAGGTTTTTTTAAAAGAGATAAAACGGGATTGACAAGGTTTCAGGGTTTCCTGGCCAGGGATTTTATTTATACGGCTAACCGGGACAATCAGGGAAAGGTGGTCAGAGTTGTTCTATGAGGCTATATATCGGGCTTCTTCATTATCCCGTCTACAATAAGAATGATCAGAAGATAACCTCGGCAATAACTAATGTAGACCTTCATGATTTATCCAGGTTGTCCAGGACATACGGTGTAAAAAGTTTTTTTGTCATAACCCCATTGAAAAAGCAGCAACGTTTTGCTGAACGTATTATAGCTCACTGGGTTGCAGGGTATGGAGCGAACTATAACTACCTGAGAAAAGAGGCAATTGAACTAATAAGGATTACTCCCTCACTTGATAGTTCCGTGAAGGAGATACGAAAAATAGAGGGTGAAGATCCCCTGATTATTGCAACCTGCGCATCAGAACACCTGGAAAGGTCCATAAGCTATTCTAGCATGAAAAAGGTTCTGGGTTCTGACAGGGCTGTATTTCTCATATTCGGAACAGCATGGGGACTGCACAATGAGATAATAAATAGGGCTGATTTCATACTTGAGCCTGTTAAAGGGAACAATGATTATAATCATCTGTCTGTAAGAACTGCGGCTGGAATAATTCTGGATCGACTCTCAGGCGGATATCAGCAATAAATTTATAAATATAGCTTAAGGCTATTGATTGAGGAGGAGCTATGAACTCGTTAGAGCAATTTGAAGCAGAACAGATGAGGACAGATATCCCTGATTTTAAAACAGGAGATACTATAAAGGTGCATGTCCGTATCAGAGAAGGGGAAAAAGAGCGTATCCAGGTATTTGAGGGCTTTGTTATCCGAAGGAGAAAAGGGACAACCAGCGCAACCTTTACTGTACGTAAGGTTTCCTATGGAACCGGAGTAGAGAGAATTTTTCCCATTCACTCGCCTTTAATCGACAAAATCGAGATTATCGCAAGAGGTAAAGTGAGAAGAGGAAGACTTTATTACATGCGCAATCTTAGAGGTAAGGCCGCACGTATTAAAGAAAAAAGAACCTAAATTTTAGAATAGACAGTATTGCCTTTTTCAGACAATAACCTACGACTTTTCCCGAAACAAGGTAAGCCTTCAGGGTTCGATCCCCTCTTTTACGAGTCCATGGCCCGTAAAAACGGGTATCAACTTATTGCCGGAGTGGATGAGGTCGGAAGGGGACCTCTAGCAGGTCCGGTTGTGGCTGCGGCAGTCATTCTTCCTGAGGATTTGATATTGTCAGGAATACAAGATTCAAAAAAAATGACACCAAAGGGAAGAGAAAAGGCCTTTGAGGTTATTGACGAACACGCTCTTGCCATTGGTATAGGTGTGGTTTCTCACCGTTTTATTGACAAAACCAACATCCTGACGGCCTCCCTTGAGGCCATGAAACAGTCCGTATCCTTTCTTTAACCTGCCCCGCAATATGTCCTTGGTGATGGAATTCATAAGTTTCCAGACTTAATCCCTCAAAAATGTATCAAAAAGGGTGATCAGTTGAGTCTTAGTATTTCAGCCGCATCTGTCATTGCCAAGGTATACAGGGACAATATTATGTGCTCCCTCAATGAACGGTTTCCGGAATTCGGGTTCTGTCAACATAAAGGTTATGGTACAGCCAGGCACCTGGAAGCCCTCAAGCACTATGGGCCTTGCCCTGTTCATAGACGTTCCTTTAAGGGGGTTTGCTGACTTGACAAAGGAAAGGCTTGAACTCGGACACCATGGTGAAAAGCTGGCCCTAAAAGAGGCCAAACGCCTGGGATATAAATGTATTGAACAGAACTATCGCTGCAAACTAGGGGAGATTGATCTTATTGCCAGAGACGGTGCCTGCCTTGTTTTCATAGAGATAAAGACACGGAAAGGCTGTTCCACCGGCTATGCAAAAGAGGCTGTTAATCTGAGAAAGAGGATTCAGATATCTCGGGTTGCCCTGTATTATATGAAGGACAAAGGTTGTTGCGATAAAAAGGCAAGGTTTGATGTGATCGCTATCAGCATAAACAATGGCGAAAAAGAGATTGAAGTTATCAAGAATGCCTTTGACCTGGCTTGTTAACGACCCTGGATGGAGGGGGCGGGCTTAAGTCTTTTAAGGCGGATAAGGGAGCGGCCATTTCCTCTAAGACAATGGAAGACAACAATGAACATAACAGCCTTGGGGCTGGCACCTTGTATGTAGTATCCACGCCGATCGGTAACCTTAAGGATATAACTCTCAGGGCCCTGGATATATTAACAGGGGTGGATATAATAGCTGCTGAGAATGTAAACCATTCAAAGGGTCTCTGCTATCACTACAATATCAGTACCAGGCTGACCAGCTATAATCAGCACAACCACAGGACAAAAGGGCCTGAACTTATAAAAAAAATAAAGAATGGTTCGGACATTGCCCTTATTACCAGTGCCGGTACGCCGGCTATTTCAGATCCAGGCTCTTTGCTTGTCAGCCTGGCAGTTGAACATGGCATAAAGGTTTCTCCTGTTCCGGGAGTATCTGCCGTGATTGCTGCGCTTTCCGTGTCAGGCCTGAAGATGGACAGGTTCGTGTTCCTGGGATTTCTTCCCAACAGGACCGGCAAGAGAAAGAATGAGTTGAAAAAAGTGACACAGGAGCCTCGAATTATGGTCTTTTATGAGTCGCCCAGAAGAATTATCTCAATGCTGACAGACGTCCTGGAGATCCTCGGGGATCGAAATGTTATCCTAATGCGTGAACTCACAAAGGTGTATGAGGAGATAAGGCGAGGTCCGATTAGTTCCGTCCTTGAGGTGTTGGACCGGGACAATATCAGAGGCGAGTTCACCGTGATTGTGGAAGGGGCTGAAGAGGGGGTAAAAAGTCACAGCCAGAATCCCGATATTGAACAAGAAATCAGGGATTTACTGCAGACGGGCAAAATGGGTGTAAAGGCGATTGCAATATTGTTGTCAGAGACCCACGGTCTCGCCTACAGAGAAATATATAAAAAGGGGCTTGCCCTTCAAAATGAAACTGAAAAGAAAAGCATAGTAAAATAACTCTAATTATAGTATAAATTTTAATGAGATATGGTGGCTTTAGTGAATTATTAATGATAAATCACTTCTTTTGTTTTTCGTTTTAAATTTCTAAAAGTATGTTTTGAAAATTATTTGGTTTTTCCCTGCTGATTTTATATGCCTTTGACAAAAAAACTGAAAATAATAAATGATCTTGGACTCCATGGACGTGCTGCCGCTAAAATAGTGACCTTGGCCAACAGCCACTGTTCTGATTTAGTTTTTATAAAAGACGGGATAGAAGTGGATGGATCCAGTATTCTTTCGATACTTACCCTTGCCTGTCCACAGGGTACTGAGATAGAGGCCAGGACAACGGGTAAAGATGCTGATGAGTTGATGGAAAATCTGAATGAACTGTTCGCAAAAAAATTTGGTGAGGGGAAATGAGCACTCACAAGTCAGTTGAAACCATAAGGCTGCAAGGCATACCTGTTTCTCAGGGTATCATTATCGGCAAAACCCGCCTTGTTGACAGGTCGAGGATTCAGATCAATTATCTCTATCTGAATGGCTCTAAAGAGTCAAGGGCAGAGGTCAGGCGTTTCAAAGATGCCCTGAAGTCAACAAAAAAGCAGATTTTGACCATTAAAAACGGCATGTCAGAACAGATAAAGGAGCATTCCTTTATTCTTGATACCCACCTGATGATCATAGATGATAAGATGATCTCAGAAACTACTGTTAAGACCATTCGAAATGAATTAATCAATGCGGAATGGGCACTTAAAAAGTCTGTTGATGAGATTAGGCAGGCATTTGAAAAGATTGATTATGAATATATCAGAGACCGTATGAATGATGTGGAGGCTGTGACAGAAAGAATCCTGCTGAATCTTGTTGGAAAAGAACATGAGAGCCTCGCTAATATTGATGAGCGAGTAATAGTTGTGGCGCATGATTTGTCGCCAACAGATACGAGCGAGCTTAACACCGACAAAGTAATGGGGTTTATTACAAATGCCGGTGGGCGGACATCACATACTGCAATCATGGCCAAGGCGTTTAAGTTGCCGGCTGTTGTTGGTCTCGAGTCCGTTACTAGTCAGGTCCAGGATGGCACCCTTTTAATCGTTGACGGTTATAATGGAAATGTAATTATCAATCCTGATGATGATGAAATTATCAGGTATCAGGAAAAGCAGCTTTATCATGAAAAATACGAATCATCCATCCTGAAGGACAGCCATCTTCCGTCAGAGACAACAGACAACTACCGGGTGACTATCAAGGCAAATATCGAATTTCTGGAAGAGATTGATGCAGCCAAGGAGCTGGTTACTGAAGGCATAGGGCTCTACAGGACAGAGTTTTTATATCTGAGGCAGAAGAGAATACCTTCTGAAGACGAGCTTTTTGAAGACTATCGGGAGGTAGTGGAGCAGATATCACCGTCTCCGGTCACCATAAGGACCCTGGATATTGGTAGAGACAAGTTTCCGTCTGAAATGCTGGAGCCGGGCGAGACCAATCCGGCCCTGGGACTCAAGTCAATAAGGTTCTGTCTGGAAAATCCAGAGATATTTCGAAGTCAGCTTAGGGCCATTCTGAGGGCCAGTGCCTTTGGCAGGGTGAGGCTGATGTTTCCCATGATATCAGGTTTGCAGGAACTAATTGATTCAAAAAAGGTTCTACATGAGGTCATGGAGGAGCTTGACAGCAGGAATATCGCCTATGACAAGAACATTGCCGTGGGCATAATGATAGAGATTCCTTCTGCTGCTGCTATCGCGGACATCCTGGCAAAACATGTGGATTTTTTCAGCATTGGAACAAACGATCTGATCCAGTATTCCCTGGCAATAGACAGGACCAACGAACATGTGGCCCACATTTACAGACCATATCATCCTGGTATCATCAGGATGATAAATTTTGTCGCGAAAAGCGCCAACGAAGCAGGGATCAATGTCTCTTTGTGCGGTGAGATGGCTGGTGATCCCATGTGTGTTCCTATCCTCCTTGGAACAGGCATTGATGAACTCAGTATTAATACAGAGGGAATTCCTCTGATAAAAAGTGTAATCCGTTCGCTCTCCAGGAAAGAGGCAATGGAAGATTTGGAGGAGTTGTTGACACTGCCTACTTCAAAAGACATAAGGAGATTCCTGGAAAAACGGATTGAAGGCGTTATGCCGAAGATCATAGAAAATGGCCTTCAGGAGAATATATCTTAATGGCAATCTTCCCGGTTTATATTCTCCCGCTAACTTGCCTGTTAATACAGCCAGATGAAATTTAAAGATATTAATCAGGGCTATTATGCATAAGAAGATAATATGTCAAAACAGAAAGGCTTCTCATGACTATTTTTTAGACGAGTTTTTTGAAGCCGGAATCGTACTTTACGGACCAGAGGCCAAATCCCTTCGGGACGGCAGGGCCAATCTGGTGGACGGCTATGCAGGGGTGAAAGATGGTGAGGTTTTTCTTTATAATATGCACATCTCTCCTTACCCTTATGCCCATCACCTTGATCTTGATCCAAAGAGGACCAGAAAGCTCCTCCTTAACAGGAGAGAGATAAAAAAGTTGCATACTAAGACAAAATCAAAGGGGTACTCTCTGATACCTACGAAGATCTATTTTTCCGGAAGCTGGGTTAAGGTCGTGATTGCCCTTGCCAAGGGAAAGAAAAAAGTGGATAAAAGGCATGCTCTCAGGGATAAAGAGATGAAAAGGGAGATGGATCAGGCCAGAAAAAAACGAGATTATTGACTAATAATTTAAAGTGGTTAATTTAACAGAATAAATCTTTTAAACAGGGGGGCGAAACGGGTTCGACGGGGATAAAGAAACTTAGGTTGCATACCGAGATTCCATCTACTCGTAAAACGGGTGGGCTTTAAAATAATCGCAGACGATTATAACTACGCCTTAGCCGCGTAAAAAGGCTAACGTCCAGACTATTTTTCCTGCGAAATAGTCCAGGACGTCATCTTAGCAGGATAGCCGATCTGATTAACCTGCGGATCAGTGAGGCGAAACACTTTCACAGGTTAGCCAATGGCAACTTTGCCTGGTAGGGACCCAGCGGCGAAAATCTAGTATCAGGATATGTATGTAGACGCTTAAGTGGAATATTTTCGGACGGGGGTTCGACTCCCCCCGCCTCCACCAAATTAAATTCCCAAATAGTCCAATAAAGCCTTAAACCCCTAATCTAATAAAGGATTTAGGGGTTTTTGCATTCCAGTAGCGTCCAATAAAAACTATTGACATCCCGTCACTTTTGACGGTATATTTGACGGTATAATGCTAACATAGCAATGGAGATACCGTCATGCCCCTTACAGATTCTGCTATTCGTACTGCTAAGGCAAAAGATAAGCCTTACAAGTTATCCGATGAAAAGGGCCTTTATCTTCTTGTAAATCTGGCAGGGAAATATTTCAGGTATGATTACCGGTTTGCAGGCAAG
>JAFDJA010000067.1 GCA_019307745.1 Deltaproteobacteria bacterium
GGGGGGGGTAGCTGTACCAGTTGTGTACCATTCGCGAATAAAAAGATCTTTCTCTGCGTCTTCTGTGGCTCTAGTGAACATAGCGAACGGGCGAGAGATAAAAAAATATTAAAATTATTAAATCTTTCTCTGCATCCTCTGTGGCGAGAGATACATGAAAAGGCACTCATTTAAGGAAGGCTATTTGATGTCAATAGATGAATATCTTCAATAATCAATGTCTCTCCTGAAACCCACCAATATTTAGCCTTAGAATTAAAAAAAATGATTTAAGTCAAAGACAAACCGGGATGGAATGATTATATTATACCACAATGTGGTAATCCAGAGATTCATAAAAGACTTAACTCTCTGTTTTAATAGAATTTTTGGTTCCTTACATTGATCAGATTTTCTGAAATAGATTTTTTTAAAAAAAATTTCAAGGGGATACCAGATGGAGAAGGATAATTCAAAATCAAAAATAAGGATTTTCATTTTGATAACTGTCATAGTATCGCTTATTGCGGGCAGTCTCATAACAATTGCCGGGCTTGGTGAAGACGAGTCTATATCCAGTGAATACACGTATGCTGTAAAGCAGGGTCCTCTTAAATTCAGCGTGTCAACATATGGAGGAATCCAGGCACGTGAAAAGATAACCATCAAAAGCAAGCTTGAAGGAAGGGGGGGCGCTACTGTCCTCTCACTTATAGACGAAGGGACAAAAGTCAAAAAGGGAGATCTTTTGATCGAAATGGATGCCAGCACCATAATTGAAAGGAAGCTGGACCAGCAACTCAAAGTTAATAATGCAGAGGCAAATTTTATCAATGCACGTGAAAATCTTGCTGTTGTGAAAAATCAGGCGCAGAGTAATATACAAAAGGCCCAGATCACTTATGATTTTGCAGTCCAGGACCTGCAGAAATATTTAGACGGAGAATATCCCAATCAGCTCAAAGAGGCTGAAGCCAATATCATGCTGAAGCAGGAAGAGGCGACCCGTGCAGAGGAGGAGCTGAAATGGTCAAATAAACTCTATGCAGAAAAATTCATTTCAGAGTCTGAACTTGAGGCTGATGAATTTTCATTAAAGAAAAAGCTCCTTGATTTTGAAATGGCACATAGTAACCTTGAACTCCTTGAGAACTTTACCCATAAAATGAAACTTGCCCAGCTTGAAAGCGATGTTCACCAAACCCAAATGGCCCTTGAACGTAATAGGCTAAAGGCCGGCGCTGATATAATTAAGGCACAATCGAATCTCAAGGCCAAGGAACTTCAGTTAAACCGCCATAAGGGCAGACTCATAAAATATGAAGAACAGATTAAAATGGCCAAGATCTATTCCCCTGCTGATGGTACTGTGATCTATTCCTCAAGTGTAGCGATGTCCGGAGGTTTCGGAAAAGGTAGCGGTGGTGGTAGTGGTCGTGGCAAATCCCGAACTGAACCCCTTGCGGAAGGAAGCTCAGTCAGGGAGCGCCAGGACCTGTTTCAGCTCCCAACAGGGGCAGGAATGGACGCATTGGTGGGTATATATGAGGCCAGCCTGGACAAAGTCAGGGTTGGACTTCCTGTGGAGATATCTGTTGAAATGCTTCCCGGAGAGGTCTTTACAGGCCAGGTCAAATCAATCGGGCTTCTGCCGGATGCCAGAAGCGCCTATACGAACCCTGACAACAAGATCTACAAGTCCGTTATCAATCTGGACAATACACCTAATATCTCGCTCCTCCGTACTGGAATGAACTGCAAAGCAGAGGTCATTGTGGAGCATCACAAACAGGCAACCTATATACCTGTACAGGCGGTTTTGCTTGTTGATGGAAAACATACCGTATATGTAGAAAAAGATGACCTGCTTGAGCCTCGAAAGGTTGAGATAGGTATGGACAACAATTCTCTGGTAATGATCAAAAGTGGTCTGGAAGTGGGAGAGGCCGTATCACTTGCTCCACCTCTGGATTCAGCTGAAGTAAAAACAACCACACTCTAAATGCCTTCAAATTCTGAGGATCAGAGCTAGAGATATGAACAAGAGAAACGAGCGGAGCTGAGCCTGAGCGCTGCGTAAAATGATTATCAAATCTCCGATTATCTCTTGCGTTTTTTTAGATAAAAAGGTGTCAGGCCTGCCCTTGACTCCTGTGGTCAATTTGGGACTTGCAGCTCTTTGTTTACAACTTCAAGCCCCTGCCCTTTTCATAAAAAACTTTACCGCCCCGCATATCTGTGGGATGTCTTCCAACAATTTAATATTTCATTTCTTCTAAATACATTTAAATCTTAAATTATAATGGGCGTAGATAAAATTACTGGGGTTGTTTAACCTGATACACCATAAGGGTGTTCAAAATTTGTGTTTGTAATTCTAATAAAAATTTAATAAAATCAGTGTAATAATTTGGCAATAAATCTGAATTTAAACCTTTCTGAAAAATGATCCGGCAAATTGTTGCTAAATTCCAAATTTTAGTAATGTCCTCATTTTCCATCATGCATTCGGGGTATAAGCTATGACAATCATGATTACCGCATTGATGTGGGGTTGTATTAGCGCTGTTTCTCTACCGCTCGGGGCAATCATCGGGCTATGGTCGAATCCGCCAAGGAAGATCACCTCAGCTCTGATGGCATTTGGCGGAGGGGCGCTTTTATTTGCACTCACTATTGAACTTTTTGCCCATTCACTTCACAGATCACATGAAGGTCATGACATCTGGATCATTCTGGCAACAATGATCGGAGCAATCATCGGCGGTCTTCTCTTCGAGTTTCTCAACCAAATTCTCAACAATCGAGGTGCCTTTCTTCGCAAGGCTTCACTCATAAAGAAACAAATTTTAAGGACCAAACTAGGCAGAGCCAAAAAGATGATCCAGGCTCTGAGCAAAATCAAGCTCCTTCAGGTGCTCCCGGCTGAAGAAGTTGTTCAGCTTATTCCTCACATAAAGACTAAAAGGTTCTCGGCCGGTGAAACAATTTTTAGACAGGGAGACATTGCTTCGGAGCTTTATTTTATTGTCAAGGGCAGTGTCCAGGTCATTCGTGGATTAGAAACAGACACCAAATTGATTGCGGAACTCGGGGGGGGTGACACTTTCGGTGAAATTGCCCTCATTTCGGATCAACCCAGAACCGGAACCGTGCGAGCAATAACAGATATCGAGGTATGCACAATTCACAAGATCGAATTTGAGCATATGATAAAACAATCTTCTGCCCTCAGGGATGCCAGCAGCAAGATGGTAAAAGAAAGGCTCCATGACATACAGATAAAAGATAGAACTCTGGTTGGAGAAGCTAAAGTCTGGGAAGAAAGGGCTCAGAGTAATCTGGATCGACTTTCTATCCCGATCACGGAAAGGGACCTCAATCAGGAAATAAAGGCGCATACCGGTGGAAGTGCAGCTTTTGCCATCTGGATGGGCATTGCGCTTGATGCCATTCCCGAATCTCTCATCATCGGCATGCTTGTTGTTATTGCGGCGGCATCAGATACGATGATGAGCCTGGCTTTTATCGTAGGTGTATTTCTTGCCAATCTGCCGGAGGCTATGTCCAGTGCTGTCGCGATGAAGAGGCAGGGCTCAAGTTTCGGGAAGATCTTCTGGATGTGGATGTCCCTGTGCGTGATGACGGGTATAGGTGCCCTGGTGGGAGCTTTAATTTTTCCAGCAAACCCGGTAGGTGCTCTGCGATATTTTATCTCTGGAATCGAAGGGCTTGCCGCTGGAGCCATGCTCACCATGATTGCAGAGACTATGCTTCCAGAGGCATTCGAGCAGGGAGGCGGTACTATAGTAGGGCTCTCCACGCTTATCGGTTTCCTGGCCGCTCTCGGGGTAAAGATCTTCAGCCTTTATTGACGCTATGAATTAGGAGTCCAGATTTCCCTTGATACTCATTAAATTCTATACGGGAGAAAAAGGAGGGCAGGCCACAAGGTATATCAACTTTCCAAACAGTGACCTTTTCACTCTCAGCACGAACGTCCCCTTTCACATAACCTGACTGGATGAAAGGTAAATCGTTTTCATGTTTCAAGTTTCAACGCTGTAGCATCGTTCTTCTACTAACCCCACTGTTATTTATCTCCCGGCACCCATCACAATATCGGGCAACATTAACGCCAGTTGGGGAAATATCATGACAAGGAGAAGCCCGACTATTTGAAGGGCCACAAATATTATTACTGACTTATATATATCTAAAAGGGTTATCCCTTCAGGCGCTATACTTTTCAGGTAGAATATATTCCAACCGAAGGGCGGAGTGAGATAAGCAATCTCTATATTTATAATGTACAAAATCCCGAACCACACCGGATCAAAGCCGAGCGTGGTGATTATGGGCACATAAATAGGAATTGTAATCATCATGATCCCGTTCGGATCCATTATCATACCCAATAAAAACAGGGTGAATTGCATACCAATTATGATCAGCCATGGGCTTAATTCAAATTTTACAAGGGTTTCGCTGATCAGTTGAGAGGCGCCCAGACCGGTAAATATGGAATTGAATACAGCTGCCGCAGCCATTATCCACATGAGCATTGCCGTGAGTTTAAGTGTGCCGTAAGCTGAATCCCTCAGATTTGACCAAGTTAATTTTCCATTGATGAGGGAGCATATAATACTCCCAAAGGCCCCGACTGCAGCCGCTTCCGTGGGCGTAGCCATGCCCGTGAATATTGAGCCCAATACCGCAGCAATAAGTAAAATAGGAAGGATTACCAGCTTTAGTGCCTTGATTTTTTCATCCCATGAGGCCCTTTCTTCGGGTTTTAAAGCCGGGCAAAGATCAGGAGAAACTAAACTCCTGATGCTGATGTACAGGATGTAGAAGAGTGATAGCATGATACCGGGTAAAATGCCCCCTAGGAACATCCTTCCGACGGATACTGAGGCCAAAAAACTGTAAACGACCATGGGTACACTTGGCGGAATAAGGGCTCCTAAGGCTCCCCCTGCCGAAACTGAACCGATAGCTATGCTTTTATCATATTTGCGTTTCATCATCGCAGGCAAGGCGACGATACCCGTACTCAAAGTTCCAGCGGCACTAAGGCCGCTCATGGCAGCAATCACAGCACAGATGGCCACAGTACCTATCGCCAGTCCGCCTCTGACAGGCCCAAACCATTTATGCATGGTTTCATATAAATTTTCGGCTACTCCAGAATGTTGCAACATGTTAGCCATAAAGACAAACAAAGGAATAGCCAGAAGAATAAAATCGGACATGAAACCGTAAAGATTAGTGCTGACAAGGGCGAGTGAGGCCGGCCCCCAAAAGAAGTAGGTAAATATTATGCCGACAGATCCCAGACAAAAGGCTATTGGGAGTCCAACAATCATCAGCAGGATGAGTAGAAGGAACATAAGCACCGCTATTATCCCGATACTCATGTTTTATTTCCCCTCAGCACAAAGGATAAATCGCGAATGAATTTTGCCAGCCCTTGTAAAAAAAGAAGCAAACCGCCAACGGGTATCAGCATTTTGACCGGGAACAATACGGGCGAAAAAGCGCTTGGAGATTTTTCCATGGTTATGAGTGAATCCCAGGCCATTGCCCATCCTTTCCAGATTAATACAAAGCAGAAAATAAAGAAAAACAAAGATGTTATGAGGTCTGTTGCTGCTTTCAATCTTGGTGGAAATCGTTCATATAGAACATCCAGTCTTACATGGCCGTCGTGAAGGAAGGTGTATCCTCCTCCCAGTACAAATAGGCATCCGAAAAGAAATACACTGGTTTCAGGCACCCACAATTGTGATGCATGCAGGAAGTACCTCATAATCACTTCGAAAATGATAATACCAATGATAGGAAAGATTAAAAAACTGACTAATTTCCCTACCCAATCATTGATATTATCTATTATATTCAGCAAAGCTTCCATTTTTATAGGGATCCTTTCTGACTAATTCAGTGTATTTATGCTTAATATCTAGGTGAATAAACATACACAAAGGAAAGCAATGTATTTAATCATTAAGGGCTTCGCCTTTCAGGGAGCATGCTTGGGATTCACTGGAGTGGCAATATTAACACGGTCATGTAACTACTTTCAATAAATGCCTCGTCCACCTCAGATCATAGGGGCATTATTTGTTTTATCTAATAGAAAAATATGGGGTACTTGAATCTCCTATCACGCCATTAAAACAACGAAACGTCCTGATTACTTGAGAGTACCAATTTCCTGGAGATAGTCAGTCATTATCTTGACTGCCTTGCCAGCAGAAGCATCTCTGGATGCTGCATCTTGCCATAATTCCTTGGCATTTTTCATGAGCCACTCACTGTTGTCCACATCCACCCACTCAACGCCATGGTCCGAAAGATTTTTCTTGTTTTCAGCGGCAAAATCTGCCCAGGCTTTCGCGGTCTCATCTGTCCATTCTTGAGCCGCTCTGGTAATGGCTTTCTGAAGCTCTGGTGACAAAGCATTCCAGGTTTTCTGGTTAATATAGATATCATGCAAAGCAGAACCCACAAAAGGCGGCCACAATCCGTATTTACATACCTCATAGTGCTTCAACTGCCAGTGAGGATTAATCCCTGTTATACATCCGTCTATAGTTCCCATACTCAGAGCCATGTATACATCCTTAAGCGGCATATTAACCGCGCTGGCACCCAATTTGCCAAAATATACATTCCAGGGTCCCCAACCTCTTACCTTGGCACCTTTCCAGGCTGACTTGCTTGTCAATGGCTTGGATGAAAGCACGGTATAGGACTCCGTGCAATGTACGGTAAGCAGATGGACTCCATTCTTTTTATATTCAGCAGCCAAAAGGTCCCCTAAACCCCTATCCCTGTAACAGGTTAAATATTCCTCATAGTTTCTGAATGACATGGGCAATCCGTCTGCCACTGCGGCTGCTGGCATAAAGCCTACGTGATAACCTGTGGCCGTATATCCCATTTGAATGACGCCATTTGCGACACTCTTAAGGATCTCAGTTGGCGGCACGAGTGCTCCACCTGGAAATGGGGTGATTTCAACCTGTCCCCCCGTGGCGGCCTTTATTTTCTCTACCAGATTTACTGCAATGTATTTTGAATATAAGCTGTCGGCAGGGGGCATAAAGGCTTGCAGCCGCCATTTATAGACCTTGGGCGGCGATTGATGGCAGTTCGAGAATAAAAAAAACATTCCCACCAGCAAAACCCAAAAAGATCTTCTCATTGTTCTCCTCCTTCTTTAATGTTTAATTAAATTTATATGCGTAGCTTCTGCTATAATAAGCCAACGTTGAAGAGAGGGTTTTAAATTCTCTAACTTTTGTATTATGCCTTCAGTGCGATCATTATATCTTTAATCTGGGGGAAGTATACTAGTTTTTAATGCTTAAGGCCAAATCTTTGATTAAGGCTTTAAGTGTGAAAACTAACATTTGATCCTACAAATCCCAAAGAGCGTTTAGATTCTCCCACACACTTATGACTTTTTTGGACAACCTTGGAACAACAAACTTTCATATTGCATAATGTAATCTCAAATAAATCTGTGTTTCCCAAAATGATGTATATGGCAAAGAGTCTGAACTCTTTGGTTGCCGTACTACAGCACAATATATGGTGTTCATCCCATAATTCGTCAAGCCAGAATCACTGGTTCTCAACCCGTTCTGAGACCTGATACCCCTTTATATTTGAATGTTATTTCATATCCTGTTCAAATATACTCACACTCAATAAAAACGAGTTCTTATCAGCTCTTCTTGCAAAAATCAAAAGTATCCTGGACCATATATAATATGCCTTTGCATAAAAATTAATTTATGGTAAAAATGGTTACATTTCCTTTAGGCTCGTTTAATTAAGAGTATTATCTGGAGTAAATAGCCATGAAGGCAAAAGAATTAATAACAGAATTACTAACTCAAGCAGGGATTTCCCTTAATGGCAAAAGACCCTGGGACATTCAGATCCACGACGATCGTTTGTATCAAAGGTTATTGAGCGACACGGATTTGGGATTAGGTGAATCTTATATGGACGGTTGGTGGGACTGTGAGGCCTTGGATGAATTTATCAATAAAATGCTGAGAGCAAGGCTCCATAAAGAGTTATTGGGTAATTGGAAAACTACGTTATATGTTTTGAAAACAAAACTTTTTAATCGGCAGAAAAAATCCAGGGCTCCTCAGGTTGCAAAAAAGCATTATGATATTGGAAACGATTTATATAAGGCCATGCTCGATATAAGATTAAATTATACGTGTGCCTATTGGAAAAACGCTCAAAACCTTGATGAAGCGCAAGAAGACAAGTTAGATATGGTTTGTAAAAAGATCAACCTCAAACAGGGGATGACTGTCCTTGAATTAGGCTGTGGCTGGGGCAGTTTTGCTAAATATGCTGCTGAAAAATATGGCGCTCACGTTGTGGGAATAAACATATCCAGAGAACAGATTCAGCTCGGCAGAGAGTTGTGTAGGGGATTGCCGGTTGAATTGCGTCTTCAAGATTATCGAGAAGTTGATGGAAAATACGATGCGGTTATCTCTATTGGAATTTTTGAGCACCTGGGATATAAAAATTACCGCACCTACATGGAAGTCGTAAATCGGTGCTTGAAAGATGATGGCATTGCCTTTATCCACACTATTGGTACCAATACCAGTAAAACCTATACCAACAGATGGACTGATAAATATATCTTCCCTAATGGTATGCTGCCTTCAATCGCCCAGATAGCTCATGCTATGGAGGGATTATTTGTTATGGAAGATTGGCATAATTTTGGGCCGGATTACGATAAAACGCTGATGGCCTGGTATCAGAATTTTAATAATGCCTGGCCCAAGTTTAAAAGCACATTCGGTGGTCGATTTTACAGAATGTGGCGGTTTTATTTGCTGGGCAGTGCGGGAACTTACAGGTCGCGAACTAATCAATTATGGCAAATTGTAATAACTAAAGAGGGTAGTGAGCATCCGAATTGTCGAATGAGCTGATCACCAACCACCCCAATATTTTAAAAAGCTTCGGAAGCTGTAATCGAACCGAATAGCCTAACCCTGGCAATATATGATTGCGGATCAGAGGAATGCCCCCAAATGAACTAAGTGTCCAAAGGAACAAAGAATCAAAAGGTATATATCATCTCTGGCGCGAACGCACCCCAAACACATGCAGGTCGTACACATCCCACCGGGTGTTCCAGTGCTCGTAGCCATGCTCGAAGTCGAAGTTCCACGCAGCCGACGAATCACGAGGTTCGGCCCAGACAAAGAAAGCTAAAGGTCCCGTATTCCCCGACCCGGTGACCTTAAAAGCGGGGTCCATATTGAACTCGCCAGCACCCTTTTGATACAAGGCAGACAGTTCCCTCCTTGTCGGCATACGCCAGCCGCCACCTGCCACATCACATGCGGCCACCCATTCCTCGGCCTTTGAGTAAATCACCCTGCTCGCCCCCACAACCCATTCCAGGCCAGTCTTGGAATCTGTTATTACACCCTCCGACGAAACTGTGAATCTTGGGCCGCCTGAATCAAGATTGGTGGCCGAGGAGTCACAACCGCTGCAAACCGCCAGCCACAGTGTGATCACCAACATCAATGCCCATGTCAATCCGTGCTTCATGATTTTCCCCTCCGTTCCTTATGGTGATGTTTATCCAAGTGCGGACCATCTACCGCTGATCCATCCCATTGCAAAATCTTAAAAATTTCGTGTTTCTTGCTATAAGAATTGATGTTAAACTTCAATTCCTTATTATTGCCGTACTCAATATTAATAGACAATGCGATAAGACTACCTGCGAGAACCTGTTACTGAGTGGTATGTTTTTTTAATACTCCTAAATCCGTCAAAAATCAACTTAAAATAAATTAAAAGCCAACATTCAAGCAGTGTAAAATCTAACGCAAGTTTTTAGGTGATTGATATTTTCAACTTATGGATGATATCTAAAAATTTATCAGATGAAAACGCCGTCTGTTTCACACCGACTCCTTTTACTGAACAGTAGAAAGGACATGTGCTCGACTTTCAGGTTCCTACCCCCATGTCGAAGTTTATATTTTTTTTATAGCAATGGATTTGGTTTAGAGGGTTCGAAGGTTCAAGAGGCTGAATGTTTTTCTTCTACAAAGTTAATATGGGATTCTGCCAATTCTTTTTGCAAAGATCCCTGCACTTTAACCAGTGAACTTATTAACTCAACTTATCATCATCAAGTATTTCTGTCACTGCCAGAAACAGATCCGTGTCCCGAAGTACACCCACCAGTTGATTTTTTTCATAGACAGGGATCACTGTAATTTTATTTTTGAACATCTTTTTAAGGCCGTCCATAATACTATCATCAGCATCAATAGTTCCCCTTACTTTCAGCATGAAATCACGCACTTTGGCTTCCGAATTTTTAATCACGCGGGCATTAAATCCTTGCAGCGATTCATCCATAGAAGAAGCATCCACTTCAGCATATGTCAACGAAACGCCTAGAGCGGCCAATTTGCCGGACAAACCGCCGGCTATTTCCGGAATAAGCACTTTAAGAAAACTGTCAAAATCAATAATACCCACAAGCTTATCGGCCTTATCAACAACCAGGATGGTTCTTGGACCTGCCTCTGAGCACATGCCCCCATCCAGCTCGCAGTATGATGTCTTGAGAGAAAGAGCGGCATCTCGTAGCGTGGCATCTTGAGAAACAATAGCGTAATTTTCAATTGGAATCATTCGGTCTTTAATTTTTTGTTTAAACAACATAACACGATATCCTTTAAAAAATACAGGTTAACCCCCGGCACAGATCCATATCCACCATCAATGCCCCACCGCAAGAATTCCGCTGGCGGCCGTAGTAAGAATGATGACCTCCAGTGCCGCTAGTACTGCATATAACTTATCGTTTTTTCGAAGCAGTGTCGGTATAATTGAAATATAACATAAGATGGTAACACCGGCCAGGATGGCAACGCCGACAAAATTTAAAAAATCACCATAACCGATCATGCCAAGCCAGCCCCAGCCTGCCTTGATATGAAGATCGGGATGATTGAGATAATCATGGACATTCAAGTGCCAGTAGCCGGATATTTTATCCAGAGGGATATAAGGCTTCATGATGCCAAAGATATAGATCACGAAAGTTACCAGAAGAATAAACAGGCCGAGCAACATGCTTTTCTCCAGAATACGCGCGTACAGGGCCTGCTCTGGTGTCGCCTGTAAAGATGGGTTTGATTTCTCTTCCACTTATTTCTCCCCTTGTTTTGGATATGGTTATTAAATTAAAAGCCTAAACCCTTGCTCAGGGCCTTTGTACCGGCAAAGGCCAGAATTGCGATCACGATCCAGCGGATAAAGGTTGGCTTGGCAAATTTTAAAAGGCGAACGCCGATGAAAGAACCCAGCATAATCCCCACTAGGGAGGGAACCACCATCATGGGGATCACGCAGCCCCTATTCATATATATCCAGGCAGCCGAGGTGTCCGTGATAGAAAGCAGGAACTTGCTGGTGGCTACACTGATTTTCAACGGAGCGCCCATAACGAGATTCAGCACGGGTACATTTGCCCATCCTGCGCCCAGCCCGAACATGCCGGCCATGATGCCGATAATGACGAACAATAACAGACCCACAGGCGTTCGATGCACTTTCCAGTTGATCACCTCGCCGGTGCTCAACTCCTGGTAAACACCATATATACGCAAGGCTGAAGACAGTCTATCGGCTTCAGGAACCGACGGAAGAACAGATTTTTTGGCAGTTAGCATCAAAACACAAATACCGAGAATGGTGACCCCGAGGGAGATCTGAATGATATGGGTGGGCAATGCCAGCCCGATCATTGCACCTATTATAGCGCAGGTTGAGGCAATCAGGGCCACGGGTATGGCCAGCCTTAAACTGGCAAGGTTCATTTTAAGCAGTCCGGGGCCGGCGGCCAATGCTCCGGAAAGGGCCACCAGCAAACCGGTACCACGAACAAAGTCAAGATGAAAAGGGAAAAAGCCGCTGATAATAGGCACAAACAGCACACCACCACCGACACCGCCGAGAACGGCAAATATTCCCATGACAAGGGTGACCAGAAAGAGTACGAGCGGCCAGAACCACCACACATGACTGTTTGTTGCTAAGGTTTCAGCAGAAGTCTTCGCATATGCGGGGGAAATCATAAAAACAACTAAAAAAAAACAAAGCATAGCGATCACGAACAATTTACCACTCCTCTTCATTGTTCCTCCTTGTCATCTGTTATCTTTCAAAAAAGCATTAATTAAAAACATTTTTAAAATACATCACCGGATCATCAAATTAAAACGGGAGAAAAAGGCCATGTCACTCTTGGCCCTTGCTGTTAATATGGGGGGGGGTAAACCTTTGATTACGGTTTTAAGCACCTGCCCCTTCATTAAAATCTTGACACCACCCAAAATAAAATTTTTTAACCGTAAAACATTATTTTTTTTTTGTCCAATCATATTCATATAAGTCAAGTTTAAACATTTTATGTATAATAATAAACTACCACCGACCTTGTCGGTAGTTTTCTAGGGCAACAACTCCTGACAATGTCATTCGCTGCTGTTCCTCCAAAGCCTTAGCTGGTTCCTCTCGGATTTGGTTATCCTGTTGTTCTTTGACATACTTTCTGGTCACATCGCTATCGATAGCAACGGTACCGACAAAATATCCGCGTGCCCATATGTGAAGCCCCCAGGATTTTCTATTCAGCTCTGGATAATCTCTCCTCAATTATTCAGCACTCTTGCCCTTAAGTATTTTCATCATATAACCAAAGAGTGCCGTCCTCAAAAAAAACAAATAACTTGACGCCATATTTATAATCCAAGTGTCCAACGGTCAGGGACATGATTATCAAGCAAATGCTGATATATTAGAAATCAACAAAACTGGACAACTTGAATATTTGCATGATATACAAAATCATAAAATCACTAGTTATGTCATATGGGACCACAATTCAGGAGGAAATACAGTGAGTATAAAAAACGAAATCTCAGATCAATTCTTGATGTGGAACAAGGCGCTTCAGACGGGAGATCCAGATAGCGTTGTAGCATGTTATGCCCCGGACGCTATTCTCCTGCCAACTGTTTCTTCTAAAGTGCGCCATAATAACGAAGAAATACGAGACTACTTCGTACACTTTTTGACGAAAAAGCCGCATGGAAGAATAATAGAGCAAAACATACGCACACACGATAACATTGCGATAAATTCTGGACTATACACTTTTTCTTTGACGGAAGATGGCGTCCGCGCAGATGTTGCTGCAAGATTTACGTTTGTCTATCAAAAATATGATGATGGGTGGCTGATCATTGAACATCATTCGTCAATCTTGCCTGCATAGAAGGCGAACTGACATGTAATTTCACTTGACAGCAAGGACCTATTAATCCTGCTGTCCATAAATTCCGCGTTATATATAAAACCCTGAATGCAAGAGTATATTTGACTTGTCTTCATAATGATGCCCTATTTCTATTATCCTGGCAA
The DNA here is from genome assembly GCA_019307745.1 of Deltaproteobacteria bacterium. Classification (GTDB taxonomy): domain Bacteria; phylum Desulfobacterota; class DSM-4660; order Desulfatiglandales; family HGW-15; genus JAFDJA01. Next base: position 13,498 of record JAFDJA010000067.1, read on the forward strand.
AACTCCCAAAATCAGCCATCCTTTTTTGTCAAAACTTTGACAGAGACACCACTTTAACGTTCCGAATATTCATCTCATTCTCCCCTTCTTTCAACTCATCACCGGGATGGAGTTGTAACCCTTTGATATCAAAAAGTATTTGAATTTTTTATATTAGGCAGTCACTAAAAGGCTTAATGGCATGGTATTTGCTGTTTAACTTCTTATCAATCAACAACAATGCCATACAGTCATCGAGGATATGCATTATCAGATGAATGATGGAGCTATGGAGTTTTTAGGTCATTAAAACATAATCACCGGATATTTTTTTTAAAAGGAGTAAATACCTGATGACTGATCTGCTTAAAAAAATAGATGCGTATATTGAGAAGATTGCTCTTGAAACTGTGACTCTGGAGAACGGCGATATACTCACTATGGGTATTATTATGAAATGTCTCAACGACCTGGAGGAGAATTCCCAGCCGCTTGACAACCCCACCTTTTCAGATCTGACACACTCCATAAAGGCTTACCTTGAAAAACTTATACTGGAAGAAGCAGATGACATAGTTCCTTTAGAAGAAGGAATAGAATGCCTTCAGTTAGTAAGTCATTCATTGATAAATCAAGGGGTATTTGAGGGAGATATCTCTTCCACATTGGAAAAGCTTGGTTTCAGTAAATCAGGGTCTATGGAGGAGAAAGAGGAAGCTGTAGATGAACAGGAGCAAGAGGCAGTCGAAATATATCAGGATCAGATGGTAAATGAAGAGGACAGGGAAATTCTCAACGATTTTATTATTGAAGCCCAGGATAACCTTGATACAATCGAAGTGAGCCTTATAGACCTTGAGCAGGACCCCAACGATCTTGAGACTATAAACGCTATCTTCAGGCCTTTTCATACCATAAAGGGAGTATCAGGATTTCTTAATCTTACTAAAATAAATAGGCTATCCCACAGCGCGGAAAATCTTCTAGATAAGGCCAGAGGTGGAGAGATAAGGGTCGAAGGTGAAATTATAGATATTATCCTGGAGGCGGTGGATTTGCTTAAAGGTATGATCATCTCTTTGAGGGAAAGGCTGGAGGGTACAGATTCCGAGGAAGCGGAAGCAGACATCATTCCTCTATTGACCCGGATTGAAGATATCAACTCACAGAAAGATGAGGTTGGTGATAAACTTATTGGGGAGATCCTGGTTCAGAAGGGAGCTATATCAAAAAAAGAGTTAGAGAAGGGACTTGAACAGCAGAAGAATGAACCCGGGAAGAAGATTGGTGAAATCCTCATAGAGGATAAGCTTGCTGGCTCCAAAGAAGTGGTTTCTGCCCTTCGGGATCAGAAAAAGTTTGGCAAACATCGGATTGAGCTACAGGTTAAGGTGGATACAAGGAAACTGGACAACCTTGTAGATATGACAGGTGAACTTGTCATTTCCCAAGCTATGCTGAGGCAAAATCCATTTATCAGTTCGGTAAAAGACCAGACGGTAATTCAGAACCTCGGTCAGTTGAACCAGATCACATCCGGTCTGCAGATGACGGCCATGTCAATGCGAATGGTACCTATAAAAAATACCTTTCAGAAAATGGTGAGACTGGTCAGGGACCTGGCCAAGAATTCCGGCAAGGAAGTGGGGCTGGAGATGTTTGGCGAGGATACGGAGATAGACCGGAATGTTGTGGAAGAGCTCTATGACCCAATGGTCCATATGATACGTAATGCCGTTGACCATGGTATTGAAAGCCCTGATGAAAGGGAAACCGTGGGAAAGGAGAAGAGAGGATATATCACCCTCAGGGCTTATCATCAGGGTGGTAATATCACAATCGAAATCGCTGATGATGGGAAAGGATTGAATAAAAAAAGGATAATCGAGAAAGCCATAGCCAACAATCTCATGAATGAGGAGAGCAAACTGTCAGAGTCGGAAGTATTTAATCTCATCTTTCAGGCAGGTTTTTCGACAGCCAAGGAAGTAACAGATGTCTCGGGCCGGGGAGTCGGTATGGATGTAGTCAAAAAGGCTATCGAGAGGTTGAGAGGGCGCGTGGAAATAACCTCCACTCCCGGTCGTGGTTCAACTTTTATTCTCAGCCTGCCGCTTACCCTTGCCATTATTGAAGGAATGTTGGTACGGGTCGGAAAGGAAAACTATGTCATTCCGGCCCTTGCAATCCTGGAGTCATTTCGACCTAGTAAGGATCAATACTCCACAGTGGAAGGAAAAGGGGAGATGATCCTATGGCGGGGAAACTTGATCCCGCTTATCAGGCTGGATCACTTGTTTGGTATGAGAAGCGACACTGATCACCCGTGGGACGGTCTTGTCGTTGCCGTTGAAAATGGTGGAGAGAAAAGGTGCATACTGCTTGATGAATTATTGGGAAAAGAAGAGGTAGTAATAAAAAACCTGGGAGAGGCCCTGAAGGGTACCAAAGGAATAGCCGGCGGCGCGATCATGGGGGACGGCAGAGTTGGTCTGATACTTGATATGGCAGGCATCTTTGAATTAGCAATGAATAGTAAAACAATATCGTTTTAGGAAGGGGCATTGCAGTGCGTATAACAGTTGGCGTTTCTGACATGAAGGTAAGTAATGATTTTGAATCGAATCTGATCACTTACTCCCTTGGGTCATGTATAGGTATTGCCATATATGACAAAATAGCTCGGATTGGAGGTTTACTTCATTATATGCTGCCGGAATCAAGCCTCGATCCGGCAAAAGCTAAAAAAAACCCATACATGTTTGCAGACACGGGAATACCTCTTCTTTTTAAGGAAGCCTACAAATTAGGGGCAAGGAAACAGAGAATGAGAGTTATCGTGGCAGGAGGTGCTCAAGTACTTGATCAGAAAGGATTTTTTGATATCGGGAAAAGAAATTATATGGCCATGAGGAAAATTTTTTGGAAAAACAATGTCATGGTTGATTTTGAGGAAATTGGAGGGGCCTGCAATCGAACGGTTAAGTTGGCTGTAAGAGACGGCCAGATATTGCTTAAGACTTCAGGTATTGGAGAAAGAGAAATTTAAACGGAGCGAAAATAATATGGCATATAAAATTTTGGTGGTTGATGATTCTCTCCCCATGAGATCAGTCATAAAGAAGACCATTATGGCATCCGGTTTTAATGTGGGAGAACTGCTTGATGCTTCAAGTGGCAAAGAAGCCCTGACCATTTTAAAGGATGAATGGTTTGATCTGGTCCTTACTGACTATAACATGCCCGATATGAACGGTCTTGAGCTTATTGCTGAAATGAAAAAAGATGACCTGTTAAAGGACATTCCAGTGGTTGTGATCACTACAGAGGGCAGTAAACAGAGAATGGATGAATTTATTGAAAAGGGTGCTGAGGGGTATATCAAAAAGCCCTTTCCCCCTGAAGAGATCAGAAATAAATTAAAAATTATTATGGGAGATACGGAAGATGGAGAAAGAAGCCCTGACAAAGGCGATGAAGAGCTCGATTTCTGAAGTTCTGGAAAAAATGTTTTATCTACCTTTGGATTTTTCTGAGAGCAAAAATGAAAAAGAATTCCCGAACTTGAAGACGGATAAAACAATTATCAGCAGAATAAAATTCAGCGGTCCTTTTTCCGGATATCTTCTGTTATATATTCCCAGAGAGTTGGCTGAATCCCTTACTATCAGTTTTATGGGGATTGATGAAGACAATATTTCGCAAGATTATGTAACCTCAACCGTCAAAGAAATCATAAATATGATCACTGGTAACGCCTTCCGCAATTTTGATGATCAGGCTGTTTTCGATCTTGGTATTCCGGAATTGATTAATTTTGATGATATGATCAGAGAAAATTCGAAATCAGAAGAAGAGATATTTATTTCTATTAATACTATGGAAAGCCGCATGGCATTGCAGGCGATTATATACTAGGTCACCAATAACTGAGTAATGCTGGTTCAAATTGAAAAGTACCTTTTCTTAAACAGCGAAAGAGAGGCTTGAAAATGGAGATTGTATGCCCTGGTTGTACAAAAAAATTAAATATACCCGATGAACGCCTCCATGCCCTAAAATCGAATGTTACAATTCCTTGTCCTTCCTGCAAGGGAGATATAGAGGTAGATATTCAATCAAAAAAATCGCCTTCGGCTACTTTCATCCATCCTGAAGGACAGTTAACCGGCAAAGAATTAAAAGAAGCAATATTGAAATCAGTGGGTGATCTACCACCGATGCCTCAAGTAGCTCAAAAAGCACGGCAGGTAATTTCAAATCCGGACTCAAATTTTAAGGATCTCGCAAAAGTAATCGAAACCGATCAGGCAATTGCAGCCAAAGTTTTGAGAATGTCAAATTCTGCATATTATGGTTCTGCCGGGAATATCTCATCAATACAACAGGCCTCTGTTTTCCTTGGGACAAAAGCTCTTATGGAGCTTTTAAACCTTGCATGCGCATCTGGACCATTAGGCAAGTCCCTGAACGGCTATGACCTCGAATCAGGAGATTTATGGAAGCATTCTCTTGCGGTTGCAGCCGGTTCCCGGATTATCTCAAGAAATATAAAACCTGATTTAGCAGATGATGCTTTTTCTGCAGGTCTTATTCATGATGTTGGAAAACTCATCCTCGATTCTTATATCCATGAAAAGAAAGAAGCATTTAACAGGGTTGTGCGGGAGGGAAAGGTGACATTTCCTAGTGCTGAAAAGGCGGTTCTTGGATTTGACCATGCAGAAATAGCATCAGAAGTCTGCGATAAATGGAAGATACCGCAGCATCTTTCACTGGCAATAAGATATCATCATAACCCCTTAGAGTCAGAGAAGAATGATTTAACATATATCCTTCACGTGGCTGATGTAACAGCTATGATGACCGGGATAGGGGGTGGTCTTGACGGCATGTTATACCGGATAGATGAAAAGGCATTGGATTTTCTAGGATTTGGTCATATGGACATAACGCTGCTAATGAGTGAGATTGCAGAGTATGTAAGCAAGACTGTAGAGAGCGTCTAGTTTGACAGGCACAGCACTGTTATTTACTCGGCACTGATTCTTTGAGGTAATAGTATGAAAACAGATATAAGAGTTCTTGTGGTTGACGACTCAGCAATCGTTCGTAAGATATTTACAGAAGAACTGTCTAGAGAAAGAGGGATTGAAGTAGTCGGATCTGCTCCTGATCCATATGTGGCGAGGGACAAGATAGTTAAATTGAAACCCGATGTTATAACCCTGGACATAGAAATGCCCCGCATGGATGGTTTAACCTTTCTTAAAAAACTTATGGCTTTTTATCCTCTCCCAGTGATAATCGTCAGTTCCCTCACGCAAAAAGGAGGAAAACTGGCCATGGAAGCCCTCTCCCTTGGCGCTCTTGAAGTCATCGCAAAACCGACGGTCGCATATTCCGTTGGAGACATGAGTATCCAACTGGCTGACAAGATAAGGGCTGTTTCACATATAAATGTAATGGGGAAAAAACAAGCAGCTCAAATAAAAGATATTGTGAAACCAGAAGTTCCAATACATTCATTGGCTGCTACTACCAATAAAATAATAGCCATTGGCGCGTCGACTGGTGGAACGGAGGCTATTAAAGAGGTTCTTACCAGAATGCCGCCTAATGCGCCCGGAATCGTAATAGTGCAGCATATGCCTGCCCAGTTTACAACAGCTTTTTCAGAAAGACTCGACTCCCTTTGTGCTGTGAATGTCAAAGAGGCTGTAGACGGAGACTCTGTTGTAACAGGGAAAGCGCTTATTGCGCCTGGGAATTTCCATATGCTGCTCAAAAGGAGCGGCGCCCGTTACTATGTCCAGGTCAAAAGTGGGCCTATGGTACACCACCAGAGACCCGCAGCTGACGTCCTTTTTAAATCGGTTGCTAGTTATGCGGGCTCGAATGCCGTTGGTATTATCCTGACTGGAATGGGAACAGACGGTGCGGAAGGTTTATTGAAAATGAAGGAGGCAGGCGCAAAGACTATCGCACAGGATGAGAAAAGCTGCGTCGTCTTCGGCATGCCTAAAGAAGCGATAAAACTGGGAGCAGCTGAAAAAGTGGTAAGTCTCCAGCAAGTAGCAAGGACTTCTCTTCAGATGGTTACTTAGCCAATTTTTAGTCCCACCCGGACAGGATCAGACACTTAGTCGGCTAATAGATCCCCAAATAGCACTACCTCACTTAGCATTTTTTACATCATTTTTCAGGAAGGATCAATGCATATTACAACGAAGCAATTCAAAAAATTTGGACGATTGATATATGATTATTGCGGAATCAATATGCATAGCGGAAAAGAACAATTGCTTCAGGCACGGCTTTCAAAAAGGCTCCGCAGTACAGGGATCAGTTCTGTTGATGAATACCTCAAAGTATTGGAGAAAAATTATCAGGAATTTAATAATTTTATTGATGCCATATCAACTAATCATACCTTCTTTTTCAGAGAAAGTAGTCATTTAGCATGTTTGAGAAAAGAACACGAAAAAATATGGTGTGCTGCCTGTTCAAGCGGAGAAGAACCTTTCTCGATATCTATATACTGCCTTGAAAATGGATTTTGCCCTTCCATTTTCGCTACGGATATATCTACATCAGTTTTGAAAATGGGGGAAAGAGGGGTTTTTCCAATTGAGAAAGCTAAAAATGTCTCTCCGCCCATCTTAAAAAAATATTTCAAAAAAGGATATGGGAATTGGGAAGGGAGTATCAAAGTGAAGGAAAATATAAAAAGGATGGTGACATTCAACAAGTATAATCTAGTAACTGATCCACTCCCATCTAAAAAGTTTGACACGATTTTTTGCAGAAATGTGCTGATATATTTCGATAACAACGTAAAGACAGTTGTAGTAAATAAGCTTTATGATGCATTAGAATGGAATGGCATTTTTATTATTGGCGGTGCTGAAAGCCTGAATAATATTCAACATAGGTATAAGTACATCAAACCAAGTATTTACCAGAAAGTCAGCAATTATTAATATAGTGTTTTGAGTTTTAAAAAAAAAGACAGATCCTGATCATAACAGGTAAAATATCATTTGAATGGATCAGACGTCCTCTGGATCAGAGGAACGTCCTCAAACAAAAAAATAACTTGACGTGATCTCTATGACCCAAGTATCTGAAGGAGCAACCCTATAATCCCCTGTAAAAAAATGAATAACCTATAAAGTCAATGGGTTATATGTGGTAAAATTTTCTGGATTAATGTAAAGTATCTCAACAAAAACATCTGAAAATGACTCTGTTTTTGCAATCTTGGGACTGTTTTGATATATTTTGTGGAGCTTTTTCTGTTATTTACCATAATGAAAGAAATGCCGCCTAAAAAAAATGATAAAAATCCAGGTTCAATGCTATTCAGGCTATAAAGACGATGAAAAACCTATCAGCTTCATATTAGATGCCCATAAGTTTATGGTTGAGAGAATCTTTGGCCGATGGCGTAGTCCGGATTTTGAATATTATAAGGTGCTGGCTGATGATGGTAAGGATTATCTACTTCGGAATGATTATAGGAACGATGATTGGTCACTGGAAAAAATCCCTGATCTATAAAACAAGCTAAAATAAAAAAAAGACCTCAAGCATGTCCTGAAAGTGTATGGGATTGTAAGCGCTTAAGGATCAAGTCTTTGTTTAGAACTTTAAATCCCGGCCATTTTAATCAAAATCTTGACACTCCCCAAATAAAACCTATCAAACATTATACATTAAGTTATTAAGGATTTAGATAAATCTGCCAGGATTGTTTAATCTGATACGCCCTAAGAAGGCTCAACATTAATGTTTGCAATCATAACAAATTTTTAATATTATCTGTATGATGATTTTGGCACCTTGTATCAAAATCATTGTTCCGCAATGATTTTTTTCATTGCCAATTAAGGCCATCTTTGACCTAAACAAGATCGGCCATGGAGTGCGAAGTCTGATCGACGGACTTTGGCTCGGCTTACAGAGTCTGTGTAATCATTTTTTGGGCATCAAAGAAAGGAGCGAAGAGATGAGGAGACACATCGCAGTACTGTTAATGGGGATTGCAGTCGTGGTTCTTTGGGACGGCATTGACAACAATTGTAACGGGGAGATCGGTGAAAAACCAGCATGCACGCTTGAAATAACAGATGAATATCCCCATTTCTGGTCTTCATTTGACGGCCTGCGTCCGCCTATCGGCGCTACTATTACATCAAATTGTGGGGCAGCTATTGATATATCCTCCATCCAAATGAACGTCAGCTCGAAAGGCGGTAATAGTTCAAAGGTTGTTCCCGAAATAACCGGTAATGGTTCACAAGTTTCGGTGGAATGGATACCGGGTTATGATTTTGAAGAGAATACTAAATGTACTGTGATAATAAAAGCCTTGGATGAAAGTGGGCTGAGTGCCGAGAAGAAATGGATCTTTCTTCTAGAATTTAATTACTAAAAAAGGAGGTGAACAGAGAAACGAGCGTTCATAAAATTGCAATTTAAAAGCCTGTTAATTTTCTAAAAACAAAGGAGCGTAAATCATGAAAAAAAAGATAATGCTTATTGTTGCTATGTTAATAGTCCTGCCGCTAAACCTTGCGTATGCGGTTGAGGTGTTTCAGACCAAAACAGAGCTGAAACTATGGAAACCGGACAAGGCTTATAATGGCTATACTATCTTTTGCCCTATGAACCCACGCAACACCGCACCCATTTTCATGATCGACATGGAAGGGAATCTTGTCCACACATGGGGAAGTGCTCATACGGAAAACCCCAAACTGCTGGACAACGGTAACATTCTTGGAGGAAATACCGAATATGATTGGGACGGCAATCAGGTCTGGAAAGGAAGTGGCCGCAAGGATTCATGGCGAATCTGGAACAAAAAACTTAAAGCATACACCACTATAGCTCTTACCAGGTTTACTTGGACCAATGAAGAATGCTGGGCCGCGGGAGGTGATCCTTCAATAGATTATGCTGCAGAAGGAAGAACCGGTAGAGGGGAAGGTATTATTGAAACGGATATGGATGGGAATAGGGTGTGGCTATGGCGCCATATCGATCACACCATTCAGGATAGGAATCCGGCATGGGCAAATTACGCCGGTAAGGGAAAAACCGTCGCGGATTACCCTGGCAAAGCCGATGTCTTCTGGAAAACAAATGCGTCTACGGCCAGTGGTGATGATGAAGGTATTGTTGGTGACTGGCGCCACGACAATGCCCTGGACTACAATGAAGATCTGGGTTATGTCGCTCTTAACGCCAAGCACTGGAGCGAGTTTGTCGTCATCGACCACGATGCCGCCTTTGTCAGCACTGCGGAAGATTTTGCAGCTGATCCCGCTGCCGCGCTCCAAGCCAATATCGATGCGGCTGCGAGTGATTTAGGGGATTTTGTCTATCGATTTGGCAACCCGAGCTGTTATAAGCAGGGTGACCCCCCCGGATTTTTAGACGAAGGCAACCAGCAGATGTATGGAGCCCATAATATCGAATGGATTGACGAGGGCTTGCCGGGCGCCGGTAACATGATGCTTTTTAATAACGGATGTTACGATCCGAGAGGCTTCAAATCCTCAATAATTGAGATCAATCCCTTTATTTCAGGTATAGATGAGAAGACAGGCGATCCCACCCTCAGTGACAAATTTGTGAACCCGCCGGATGCAGGCTATAAGTCAAACGGCGAATCCAATCAAGTCGTATACAGCTTCCAATCCAGAAACTTGAATAGTTTTTTCAGCTATTTTGCTTCGTCAGTTCAGCGTCTTCCTAATGGGAATAACCTGGTCTGCTCGGCTCGACACGGACATTTTTTTGAGGTCACCCCTGACGGAGAGGTCGTGTGGGAGTATATTAATCCCGCACAAAATGGCGGCATTAAAACTACCATAATAGACGCAGAAAGCAATAGTCACTCTGTTTTCAGG
>JAFDJA010000170.1 GCA_019307745.1 Deltaproteobacteria bacterium
AAAAACATAGGTGAGCTGAATAAACAGCTGAAAGCATCTTTTACAGGGGCCGAGTATGACCAGTTTTTCAAAGGTCTTAATGATAATGATGTACTAACCAGGGCAAAGCTGCTTAAAACCGGTGTGCATATGGCCACCCCAGTATTTGATGGTGCCTCTGAAGAAGAGATACATGAATGTCTTAAAATGGCAGGTCTGCCTGTTACAGGGCAGTCAATACTGCATGATGGTCGCACAGGCGAACCTTTTGACAATCCTGTGACCGTGGGAATCATGTATATACTCAAGCTTCACCACCTGGTTGATGACAAGATCCATGCCCGCTCGATTGGTCCCTATTCATTAGTTACCCAGCAACCTCTAGGAGGAAAGGCTCAGTTCGGTGGTCAAAGGCTCGGAGAGATGGAGGTATGGGCCATGGAGGCCTATGGTGCTGCTTATTCGTTACAGGAGTTTTTGACAGTCAAGTCTGATGATGTGTCAGGTAGGACCAGGATGTATGAGAGGATAGTAAAGGGCAATAACGTACTTGAACCAGGATTGCCCGAGTCTTTCCAGGTTCTAATCAAGGAACTTTTGAGCCTTGGGCTAGAGTTTGAGCTGCTTGAGGAAACTGATCAATAGATCATCGCTTTAGTTAATTCTGTAAATAGGTTGTTATTGCTTTAATCTTCTAACAGAAGGAAAAGGAGAGGACATTGGAAGAGTTATATAACTTCTTTGCAAAGCCAAAAGATCCATCAAGCTATCGGGCTGTGAGGATTTCACTGTCATCGCCTGAAGTGATCAGGGAGAGGTCATATGGTGAGGTTAAGAAACCTGAGACCATAAACTACAGGACCTTTAAACCTGAAAGGGATGGTCTGTTCTGTTCCAAGATATTTGGTCCTATCAAGGACTATGAATGTAATTGTGGTAAATATAAGAGGATGAAACACCGTGGTATTGTATGTGAAAAATGCGGTGTAGAGGTCATCCAATCCAAGGTACGACGGGAAAGGATGGGGCATATTGATCTTGCAGCCCCGGTAGCTCATATCTGGTTTCTGAAATGTCTTCCCTCTAAGATAGGGAATCTTCTGGATCTGACTTTGAAGGATCTGGAGCGGGTTCTCTATTTTGAGAACTATATTGTATTGGATCCGGGAGATACACCTCTCATTAAAGGATCGCTTCTAACTGATGAGCAGCTTTATCAGGCAAGAGATGACTATGGAGACAGATTTGATGCCAGTGTAGGTGCCGAAGCTATACAGGTCCTATTGAAAGAACTTAACCTGGAAGAACTCTCCGTGGTCCTCCGGGAAGAGATGGTTAATACCAAGTCTGAAGCAAAGAGGAAGAAGCTTGCCAAGAGGCTAAAGGTTATTGATGCCTTTAAAGGTTCTGACAATAAACCTGAATGGACAATAATGAATATTGTGCCGGTGCTGCCTCCTGATCTCAGACCCCTTGTGCCGCTTGATGGTGGAAGATTTGCCACCTCTGATCTAAATGATCTTTATAGGAGAGTCATTAACAGGAATAACAGGCTGAAAAGGCTACTTGAACTTAATGCTCCAGATATCATTGTGAGAAATGAGAAGAGGATGCTTCAAGAATCTGTTGATGTCCTGTTTGATAATGGCCGGCGTGGAAAGGTTGTTACTGGGGCAAACAAGAGACCGTTTAAGTCGCTAAGCGATATGCTTAAGGGGAAACAGGGTCGATTCCGTCAGAATCTTCTTGGAAAGCGCGTGGATTATTCAGGCCGGTCGGTTATTGTGGTAGGGCCTGATCTCAGGCTTCATCAATGCGGTCTTCCAAAAAAAATGGCATTGGAGCTTTTCAAGCCTTTTATTTATAATAAACTGGATGAAAAGGGTCTTGCAACAACTATTAAGTCAGCCAAAAAGATGGTTGAAAAGGAGATCCCTGAGGTATGGGATGCCCTGGATGAGGTTGTTCAGGAATATTGTGTCCTTCTGAACAGGGCACCGACGCTTCACAGGTTAGGAATGCAGGCATTTGAGCCTATACTGATTGAAGGCAAGGCAATACAGTTACACCCGCTCGTATGTACAGCCTTTAACGCTGACTTTGATGGTGACCAGATGGCTGTTCATGTGCCTCTTTCCATTGAGGCCCAGATAGAGGCACGGGTCCTGATGATGTCAACTAATAATATCCTATCTCCTGCCAATGGAGAACCGATTATTGTCCCAAGTCAGGATATTGTATTAGGTATTTATTATATGACCAGATTGAAACCCTTTGCAAAGGGTGAAGGTATGATTTTTGCCAATCCGGGAGAGGTCAGGATGGCCTATGACGCAGGGGTTATTGAAATCCAGACGTCAATAAAGGTCAGGATTAGCGGCAAGTTAGAGGATACAACCACAGGCAGGATTCTTCTCTATGAGATCCTTCCGGAAGAACTCCCTTTTGCTACTATAAACAAAGTTATGAACAAAAAAGAGCTGCGTAGTCTGATCAATGAGTGCTATCGTCGAGCCGGGATCAAGGCCACGGTAATTCTCTCTGACAGGCTGAAGGACATGGGATACAGAAACGCCACCATGTCAGGGATATCCATAGCCATGAAGGACATGACTATTCCTTCTCAAAAGTCCGGCATTATTGATAAAGCAGAAAAAGAGGTGAGACTCATTGACGAACAATACAAGGATGGCCTTATTACTGATGGTGAGAAATATAATAAGGTCGTCGATATATGGGCTCAATCAACAGAAAGGATTTCGTCCGAGATGATGAAGGAGATGGGTGTAGCTGAAATGCAAGGCTCACAAGGAAAGAAGGTGATGACCGAGAGCTTTAATTCCATCTATATGATGTCTGATTCTGGTTCAAGGGGAAGCAAGGACCAGATGAGACAGCTTGCCGGGATGAGGGGACTCATGGCAAAACCATCCGGTGAGATTATTGAGACTCCTATTACATCCAATTTTCGTGAGGGCCTTACTGTTCTGCAGTATTTTATCTCAACCCATGGTGCAAGAAAGGGCCTTGCTGACACTGCCCTTAAGACAGCAAACTCGGGGTATCTTACTCGAAGGCTTGTTGATGTGGCCCAGGATGCAGTGATTACAGAGGATGACTGCGGTACTGTGGATGGCATCTGGGTCTCAGCACTTTTAGAGGGTGGTGAAGTTATTCAGAGGGTTGGTGATAGAATTCTTGGCAGGGTTGCGCTTCAGGACGTTTACGATCCGATCACAGGTGAACTTCTGCTTAAAGCAAATGAAATGATTGATGAGAAGAAAGTTCTGGAAATAGAGGGCGCAGGTCTTGAAAAGTTGTTAATCAGGTCTGTCTTGACCTGTCAGTCCAAACGTGGTGTTTGCAAAAAATGCTATGGTCGTGATCTGGCCCATGGTCATGAGGTGAATCTTGGTGAGGCCATTGGTATTATTGCTGCCCAGTCGATTGGTGAACCAGGTACCCAGCTTACCATGCGGACTTTCCATATTGGAGGTACAGCAAGTAAGAGAGTTGAGCAGTCTGCTATTCAGGCAAGAAATGAGGGGAATGTCAGTTATCTGAATCTTAAGACGGTCAAGAATGAACGGGGCAACCAGGTTGTCATGAACCGCAATGGTGAGATAGCTATTATGGGAAAAGGTGGCAGGGAAATTGAGAGATACCCTGTTATTTATGGTGCTAATCTTAATGTCAAGGACGGGAAGAAAGTAAAACCGGGGCAAGTTTTGGCAGATTGGGATCCTTTCACTATCCCGATTCTAACTGAGGTTGTGGGTGAGGTGAAATTTGGAGATATTATTGACGGGGTCACTATGCAGGAAAGACGTGATAATGTGACCGGAAAGATAAGCAGGGTCGTCATAGAGTCACGTCAGATGGAGGCTCGTCCAAGGATTTCAGTTAAAGATGAATCCCGGAAAACTGCACTTCTTCCCGGGTCTGCAAAGGGTGTGGCACGCTATCATCTTCCAATAGGTGCTATTATCATGGTAAGTGAAGGCGAAAAGGTAGGGTCAGGTGAGGTCCTGGCAAGAATACCCAGGGAGACAACCAAGACTAAGGATATAACAGGTGGTCTGCCAAGGGTGGCAGAGCTGTTTGAGGTAAGAAAGCCAAAGGAAAATGCCATTCTTACTGAGATAGACGGTACCGTCTCCTTTGGTCAATACAGCAAAGGTCGAAGAAGAGTTACTATTACCCCTGATGCCGGAGATCCTGTGGATTATTTTATTACAAAGGGGAAGCACGTTAGCGTCCTTGACGGAGACTATGTACGTGCAGGAGAGTCTCTTATGGATGGCTCAGCCAATCCCCATGATATTTTGAGGATTCAAGGCATTAAAGAGCTGGCCAAATATTTGGTCAACGAGGTTCAGGAGGTCTATCGGCTCCAGGGCGTTGGGATCAATGATAAACATATTGAAGTAATAGTCCGGCAGATGCTGAGACAGATCATGGTAACCGAGGTGGGTGATTCTCGTTTTCTACTTGGCGAACAGGTTGAGAAGTGGCGGTTTGAAACGGAGAATCAGCTTCTTGTGGAGCAGGGTAAACAACCTGCAAGCGCAGCCCCAATGCTGTTAGGTATTACTAAGGCGTCTTTAAGCACGGAGAGCTTTATATCTGCAGCGTCATTCCAGGAGACAACAAAGGTGCTGTCTGACGCCAGTATTGCAGGGAAATTGGATTCACTCCAAGGTCTGAAAGAGAATGTTATTATGGGGAGGCTAATTCCTGCCGGGACAGGTGTGAAACAGTATCGTGATGTGGAAATAGCGCCAGATAGATAATTTCTTAAGATTATAATATAAAAAACTTGACAAATTGCAGTGTTATCAATATAAAAAGTGGTTTTGTTATTGCAATATTTTGATAGAAATTTTTAGGGTAAATTTACATTTGTTTTTAATGGGAAATAAAGGTAACTACATATGCCAACAATCAACCAGCTGATCCGAAAAGGCCGGAAAAAATCCAGAAAAAAGGTCAAAACTCCTGCACTGCAGGCATGCCCTCAAAAAAGAGGTGTATGTGTGAGAGTGTACACGTCAACTCCCAAAAAACCTAATTCTGCTTTGAGAAAGGTAGCCAGAGTAAGATTGACAAACGGGATTGAGGTCACTTCATATATACCTGGAGTCGGGCACAACCTTCAGGAGCATTCAGTGGTTATGATTAGGGGCGGTCGAGTAAAAGATCTGCCAGGTGTGAGGTACCATATCCTGAGGGGAACAATGGACACATCAGGTGTTGATGACAGGAGACAGGGACGCTCAAAGTACGGAGCCAAGAGACCAAAAGGTATTTAGAGGATTTTTCATGCCTAGAAAAAAATTATTAATTAAAAGAGATAGAGTAGTTGACGCTAAATTTAAAAACCAGCTCGTTGCTAAATTTATCAACTGCATGATGCAAAAGGGAAAAAAGAGTATTGCTCAGAAAATAGTGTATGATTCATTTGATATGATTGAACAGAAGAGCAAGGAAGATCCAGTAACCACTTTTCAAAAGGCTATTGACAATATAAAGCCTCTTGTGGAGGTTAAGTCTAGGCGTGTAGGCGGCTCTACATATCAGGTGCCGACTGAGATCAGGATGAACAGGAGTCAGGCGCTCGGATTCAGATGGCTGATAGGTTTTGCCAGGGCTAGAAATGAGAAGAGTATGGCAGCAAAACTGGCTGGTGAAGTTATTGATGCGGCAAACGGCAGGGGGTCTGCTGTAAAGAAAAAGGAAGATACCCACAGGATGGCTGAGGCGAATAAGGCCTTTGCGCATTACCGGTTTTAATTGTTTTGAAATTGAGCAGAAAAATTCTATTGAAAGTATATTTAAGATCTTTTTGAGACCAGGGGAGGTTAGTTATGGCTAAAGAGAAATTTGAGAGAACGAAGCCTCATGTAAATGTAGGGACGGTAGGACATATTGACCATGGTAAGACAACTCTGACAGCGGCGATAACTAAGC